>NZ_JAIWPJ010000002.1:900000-1111384 GCF_020515625.1 Natrinema amylolyticum | reverse complement strand
CCCGCGAGAGCGGCATGGTCAATCTGCATATGGAACTCGGCGGGAACGCCCCCGCGGTCGTCTTCGACGACGCCGACCTCACTGACGTCGCCGGCAACTGCGCCAAAGGATCGTTCAAGTACGCCGGACAGCGCTGCTCGGCGATCTCGCGCGTGCTGGCCCACGAGTCGGTCCACGACGAACTCGTCGATCTGATCGACGGGCAGATGGACGCCTGGACTGCCGGCGACCTCTTCGACGAGGACACCGCCTTCGGCCCGCTCATCAGCGAGGACCAGGCCGATTGGGTCGAGACGCTCGTCGAGGACGCCGTCGACAAGGGCGCGGAGATCGTCCGCGGCGGGAGCCGTCGCGCCCCCGAGGGCGTGCCAGACGAACTCGCCGATCAGTTCTTCGAGCCGACGCTGCTCGCGAACGTCCCGCGCGACGCCCGCATCGTCGACGAGGAGCAGTTCGGTCCCATCGCTGCGATCACGACCTTCGAGGACGAGGACGAAGCTCTCGAGATCGCGAACGGCTCCGATCTCGCGCTCGACGCGGCGGTCTTCACGAGCGACTACAAGCGTGCGATGCGGATGGCCAACCGTATCGACGCCGGCGCGGTCCGGATCAACGGCGCGCCGAGCCACGGGCTGGGCGACGTCCCGTTCGGCGGCAACAAGGACTCGGGTATCGGCCGCGAGGGCCTCGACGCCTCGATCCACGCGATGATGCGCGAGAAGAGCATTATCCTGTAACGTAGCCGGTTCAGTTTACTTCCGTCGAAACACCGATGGATCAAAACGAGAACGACTCGGAGGCGATTAGCGTCTCGGTTTCACCGATGACGGCGACGGCCTGAACGGACCCTGATTCTCCGGCATCGTACTCGAGCGTCGCTTTCTGACCGACTTCAGTCAGGGTTTCGCGTTTCTCGGCACCCTCGTGCACTTCGAGTCGGTCGGCGTTACCGCTAGCAGTGTACGTTACGGTGATGGTCCTCGATGACTGATCGACTTCGATGGTCGTCCCGGCCATCGCCTCCGATCCGCGTTCGGCGAACAGATCCTGATACTCGTACTCCTCAGTCGGAACGGTTCGCGTCGCCACGCCGACGTTGCCGTCGACCTCGACCGTCACGTCGTCGAACCGGTCCGACATCGTCTCCTCGAATTCTTTCGTCCGATCAGCGTTGGCGTAGACGGCGACCCCCGAGTAGGCCGACGTGTCGGATCCGAGTGACCACGAGAAGGCGGCACCGCTCCCCGCTGTCTCGCCCTCGTATTCACCCCAGAGGACCGTGCCGTCGCCGACGCGCTCGAGCAACTGCGCGAAGTGGTCGTGTCCGTCGACGCGCCGATCCGTTCCCTCGACGCCCGCCGCGAGGATCGCATCGAGGGCCGCGCCGTCGGCAGGGCTCACGACGACCGTCTCCGCGGAGACGGCGACCGAGACGCCGTCGCGCTCGCGGACCGCGAACTCGCCGACCGACGACTCGCTCTCGGCGTCGACCGCGGTGGGGTCGAACGAGCCGGCGACGACGTTCCCGGCGACACCCTCGGACCCGAATCTGAGCACTGACTCCACTGCCGACTCGCCATCGGCGACCCGCTCGACGACCTCGCTGCCGTCGCCGTCCGGCACCGTCGGCACGTCCTCGACGACGCCCGCCCGCAGGTCGTCCTCGAGCCGTCGGACCGTGGCGAGGTCGCGGTAGTGAAAGAGGAGTTCGGCGCTGCTCGAGGCCGGAACCCAGCGCTCGAGGGGCGTCACGTCGCTCGGACTGCTATCGTCCGATTCGTCCGATTCGTCCGATTCGTTCGATTCGTCGGGTTCGTCGGATTCGTCGGTCCCGGTTTCGGGGAGTCGCTCGAGACAGCCCGCACTGAGGGTGGTGAGGCCCGTCCCGAACCCCGCGGCCGCGAGTAGTCGCCGGCGAGAAGTGTCTTTCATACGAATACTATCGGCTCGGAACGGGGGCCGGATATAGATTCCCGATTCGGCCGGCTCCGCCCGAATTCGACGACCGCGCTCGCCGTCGCGTCGATAGAACTACCGCCGTCGACGACGCACACACGAGCATGTCTCGCGAGGTGCTCGTCGCCGGCGAAACGCTGATCGACTGGGTCCCCGAGCGACCCGGACCGCTCGAGGCGGTCGCGGAGTTCGAGCGCCGTCCGGGCGGTGCACCGGCGAACGTCGCCGTCGGACTCGCTCGCCTCGAGGGGCCGCCGCTGTTCTGGACCCGCGTCGGTGCGGACCCGTTCGGCCGATACCTCGAGCGGGCCCTCGTCGATCACGGCCTTCCCGACCGATTCGTCGAACGTGATGGGGACGCGAAGACGACGCTCGCGTTCGTCGCTCACGACGAGAGCGGCGACCGCGAGTTCACCTTCTACCGGGACGGGACCGCCGACACGCGCCTCGAGCCCGGACGGATCGACGACGAGACGCTGGCCGACTGCGAGTGGGTCCACGCGGGCGGCGTGACGCTGTCGAGTGGGCCGGCGCGCGCGGCGACGCTAGACCTGCTCGAGCGGGCCGCAGCCGCGGACTGTACGGTCTCGTTCGATCCGAACTTCCGGCCCGAACTGTGGGCCGACGTCGAGGCGTTCGCGAGCGTGGTCGGCGACGCGCTCGGAGCCGTCGACGTCTGTTTCGCGACGGTCGCGGAACTCGAGGCGCTCGGGTTCAGCGGCGAGACCCCGACGGCGATCGCCCGATCGACGATCGACGCGAGCGGGGCTCACACCGTCTTCGTCACGCGCGGCGGGGAGGGTGCCGTCGCGGTTGCGGCCGACGACGCGTCGTGGCCCGCGGCCGCGGTCGACCATTCCGGCTTCGCAGTCGAGACCGTCGATACGACGGGCGCCGGTGACGCCTTCGTCGCCGGCGCGATCACCGCCCTCCGAGAGGGGAAGGGACTCGAGGACTCGGTGGCCGTCGCGAACGCGGTCGCGGCGACGGCGACGACAGACGCGGGCGCGATGGCGGCGCTCCCGACTCGCGAGGCGGTGGCCGAACTGCTCGAGCGGGAGTCGGACTGACGGCAGCGGTGCGGGCCGTGTGGTTGCAAGCCGGAGCGCTATCCGGGCCTGTGACGGACTGCGAGTATGGGTCTCAACGTTCGCGGGGCGGCCCCCTTCGCAAAATCGGTGGTGGCGGGGATTCAGGAGAAGAACGTGACGTTCATGGCGGCCAGTATCGCGTATCAGGCCTTCATCTCGTTGATTCCCTTGCTCGTGCTCGTCTTCTTTCTCGTCTCGTTCCTCGGCGGCGAGGGGCTCGCCCAACAGGTGTCGTCGGCGACCGAAGGCTTCCTCCCGGAGAGCGGCCAGATCATCCTCGAGGACGGGATCGAAGGTTCGACCGGGAGCGCGGGAACGTCGATCATCGGCCTCCTCGTCCTCCTGTGGGGGTCGCTGAAGATCTTTCGGGGGCTGGACACCGCGTTCTCGGAGATCTACGCCTCGACCGAGGACAACTCGCTGGTCGACCAGTTGCGAGACGGGGCCGTCGTCTTCGGGACGATCGGGGTCGCGCTCGCGGCGGCCGGGGCGACCAGCATCGTCTTCGCGTTCTTCCCTAACAGCCTCTTCATCGGACTGTTGAACCCGCTGTTGCTCGTCGTCGGGCTGACGATCGCCTTCGTCCCGATGTACTACCTCTTCCCCGACGTTGACGTCTCCGCCCGTGAGGTGTTGCCGGGCGTCCTCGTCGCCGCCGTCGGCTGGGCGGTGCTGCAGTCGCTCTTTCAGGTCTACGTCGCCGTCTCGAGCAGTTCCGACTCGGCGGGACCGATCGGTGCCATCCTCCTCCTGTTGACCTGGCTGTACTTCGGCGGGCTGATACTGCTCGTCGGAGCCGTCGTCAACGCCACCCACTCGGGACACATCGATATCGAACCCGACGCGACGGACGACGGAGCCGACGCGCTCGAGGGCATCCCCGAGGACGCGGAGCGGGACTCGTTCGTCGACGCGGACCGGCGCGAACGCGAGCGCCTCGAGGCGCGACTCACGGAACTCCGGCGCGAACGCGATCAGTTACGGAACGATCGCGAATCCCAGCGGACGCGCCGCTACCGGCTCGAGGACCGGGTCGACGACCTCGAAGAACAGATCGGGGACCTCGAGACGACGAACGGAGAACTCGAGGCGGAAAACGAGCGACTCCGCCGCGAACTCGCGGCCCGTCAGGGATCGTCGTGGCGACGGCGGTTGCGCGGCGTGCTGACGCGGGTTCGGACGCTGAACGTCGGCGTCGTCGAGAATCGAAACGAGTAGCGTCCGACCGTCGGTAGCGCGAACGGCGGCTCTCAGTGACCGATTCCGTTCCGCCGGTCGGCCCGGACGCACCGACGGATCGACGATTGGGAGACGGCTGGCGACCTCGGCGACCGCCGGTTATCGCTTGCAGATGACACGTTTACTATTATACACTCGCTTCGAGCCAACTAGCGGTACCGAACGTGGAGAGAGGCGATCATGGGTATCAGAAACGTGTTGTCAGACGGCGATCCGTCGAGCGGAACCGACCGGCGACCGATCGAGTACGTGACGGACCGTCTCGAGACCGGCGCGGAGACCGTCTCCGACCTCTCGCGGAGCGTCCGTCGCACCGCCGGCGAGCGAGTCGTCGATGCGATCAGTCGGCGCGGAGACGAACGACGAACGGGGCCCGGAACGGGAACCTGGAACGAGAGACGCGACCGACTCGTCGAGCGGGCCGTCACCGAACTGTCCGACCGACTCCTCGATCACCCTCTCGAGGAACGCCGTGAGGGAACCGAACTCGAGCCGGAGATCGAGGAGTCGCTCGACCGCGCGCTCGAGTCGTTCGTGCGGCGATACGAGCTGGACGAGTCCCGACTCGACGACGACGCGCTGACGGGGATCCGAGACCGGTTGGCCGCGGAGACCAGCGCGGACGCGCGCGAGTCGCTCGAGGACGCGCTCGACGAGGCGTACGAACGGTTCTGCGCGGAACTGGACGTGGAGACGGATCGGTCCCTCGACCGGGTTCTCTCAGACGTCTGCCGGCGGGACGCCGTCCGCGTCGGCCACGCGCTCGAACGAGTGCTGACCGAGGAAGTGCCGGAACTCGTCGACGAACGATCGGTCGACGCGACCGTGGCTGGGGAGCGCTCCGGGAGAGCGCGTGCGCAGTCACCCGGCCCGGCCGAGAGCCGGACGGGCTCGAGCACCGGTCAGCCCGCGGCTGCGAGTACCGGTCGGTCGGCGGCCGCGATAGCGCTCGCGGCGGCGATCCTCCGCTCTGCCACTGCCGCCGGCGATCGGTCCCTCGTCGAGCTGCTCCCGATCTCGGCGTCGACCCCGTCCGACGGGGGGAGCGGGAACGCCGCGCTCGGCTGGCTCCTCCTCGACTCCCTCTCGAGTCTGGTCCTCGAGACCGGGGGCGGGGACGGGGGCGTCGATCTCGACGCGCTTCGATCCGGCTCGAGAGGCTCGCGGGCGCTCGTTGCGCTGTTCGTCGCCAATCTCATCGCGATGGGGGTCGGTGCGTGGCTGTCCCGCGAGCGCGCACCGCCGATCCCCGACGAGATTCGCGGTCCGGACGGGGACGTGGTCGTCACGAACGACCACGTGCGACTCGGCAAGAAGCTGTTTCAGGCCAACGGGCTGATGAACCTGGGCTCGATTCTGGGCAACGGCTCGTACTTCGGGGTCGATCTCACCGCGGACGCGCTGGAGCTCAAAGCCGAGTTCATGCGCGAGTACTACGCCCGGCAGCGAGGCGAGGACTCGTTCGAGGCGCTCGACGACGACGAGCGGGCGGCGGTCGCGGACCGCGTCGAACGGGAACTCGACGCGGACGCGCCGGCGGGACCGGTCGCGCGGTACTCGGCGGCGGAGGCCTATGCGCACCGGCGGATTCGAGAACGGTACGTCGACCGATACTACCGCGGCTCGCCCGAGCGCGGGATTCCGTCGGAGTTCGTCGGCTCGGCCGACCACGCCGAGCGGATCGCCGACTTCGCGTGCTGGACGGCGTGGCTGGCCCACACCGACCGGCCCGGCTCGGATCACTCCTATACGAACGACTGGCCGTACGTGCCGGGGACCGGAAACCGGCCCACTGGGCAGGTGCTGGTCTGGAGCACGATCAGCGTCGTATTGCTCATCGCCGGCGGCGGGGTCGGCGTCTGGGCCTACCACGCGTTCGATTTCGCCGAGCCGACGACCGACGTCGTCGACGTGCCCACCCCCGACGCGGTCTCGATCACGCCGACGCAGTACGCCGCGGCGTGGTACGTCCCCGTCGCCGGAGCGCTGTTCGTCGCGCAGACGCTCGTCGGCGCGCTGTTAGCCCACTACTACGTCGAGCGCACCGGCTTCTACGGCATCGAGGAAGTCCTCGGAATCGATGTCGTCTCGCTGCTCCCGTTCTCGGTCGGCCGCGCCTGGCACGTCAACCTCGGCATCCTCTGGATCACGACGCTGTGGCTCGGTGGCGGCCTCTTCCTCCCGGGACTGTTCAGCGACCGCGACCCGCCCCGGCAGGCCGCGGGCGCGACCGCACTGCTCGGCGTGCTCGTCCTCGCGACGCTCGGCGCGTTCGCGGGCGTCTGGCTCGGCACGCGCGGCGCGTTCGGCTCGCCCGAGGACGGCGAGCGCTGGTGGTGGCTCGGCTCCGAGGGCCTCGAGTACCTCGAGGTCGGCCGCGTCTGGAAGTTGGGACTGCTCGGCGGCTTCGCCGGCTGGACGTGGCTGGTGCTGCGGGGCGTCCGCCAACTCGACGAACCGGCGACCGGGCTGGGTCACTTCATGACCTATGCGGGCGGCTCGATCGCGCTCATGTTCGCCGCGAGCATGCTCTACACGCCCGAGACGAATATGGCGGTCACGGAGTTCTGGCGCTGGTGGGTCGTCCACATGTGGGTCGAAGGCGTCTTCGAGTTCTTCGTCACCGCCGTCATCTCCGCCGCGATGGTCTCGATGGACCTCCTCGAGAAAGGCGACGCCGAAACGGCGATCCTCTTCGAAGTGTTCGCGATCATGGCGGCGGGGATCGTCGGCGTCTCCCACCACTACTGGTGGGTCGGCCTCCCCGACTTCTGGGTCCCGCTCGGGACGACGTTCTCGACGCTCGAGTTCGTCCCGCTGGTGTTCGTGCTCTATCGCAGCCTCGGCGAGTACCGGTCGCTGAGAGCGCAGGGCGAATCCTTCCCCTACGCGCTGCCGCTCCTGTTCATCCTCGGCAGCAGCGTCTGGAACTTCGTCGGCGGCGGCGTCCTCGGGTTCTTCATCAACCTGCCGGTCATCAACTACTACGAACACGGGACCTACCTGACCGTCGCCCACGCCCACACGTCGCTGTTCGGTGCCTTCGGCCTCCTCGCGCTCGGTCTCGGTACGTATATCCTGCGCGTCGTCACGCCCGAAGCAGCGTGGGACCCGCGGTGGTTCCGGGGCGCGTTCTGGCTGACGAACGTCGGACTCGTGATCATGACCGTCGCGTCGTTGCTCCCCGTGGGATTCGTCCAACTCCGGACCGCCTATCGGGACGGGTACGCCGCCGCGCGCAGTCTCGAGTTCTACGAGCGAGACCGCATCCAGACGTTGCTGTGGGCGCGAACCCTGGGCGACGCGCCGATGATTCTCGGCGCGCTCGCCTTTACCGTCGGAGCGGTTCGGCACCTCGCTGCGGCACGGCAGCATCTGGATCGGGACGGCAGACTGCTCGGCGGTTGATCCACTCGATGGGACTGAGCGACGGGACTCGAGCGACGGCGGAGCCAGGATATTCAACTGCGTGACCGACGTCCGTTCGCACGTGACTCACGACCGAATTCACGCCCGGAAGCCGACGCACGACGTCGAACGGTGGTCCGTTGGGACTATCGAACGCGTCACCGAGCGAGACGGCCACTGCGTCTTCGACGTGCGGACCGACGCGGGCGAGACGGTCGAACTCGTCGTCACGGTCGCAATCCGGGACTTAGTCCTGCGCAGACTGGACCTCGAGGACGAGGAGTCACCGATCGGTACGCGCGTCTGGTATCGAAAGCACGGCGGGTAGCGTGCGACTGACGGGAGCGGTACGCGGACATATCGCACCGAGAGCGATGCCGGCCGCTTACCGACCGTCGCCGGCGACACCGTCTCCGTTCGCTCGGCGGTGCTATCCCTGTGCGAGCGGATTGAAACTGTCGACCGGAATGACCGAGTAGTCGACGGTCAGCGCGTCCTTGGTCGCCCTGATCTTGCCGACGAACGTCGAGATGTCCTTGAGTTCGCCCTCGAGGACGAACAGCTCCATGCAGTAGTGGTCGCCGACGTGACTGTGGAAGTTCGAGGCGACGAGGGCCTCGTGTTCGTGGCGCAAGTGCATCATCCGCTCTTCGACGCTCGTGGTCTCGTAGTCGAACAGCACGGTGACGATGCCCATCAGGTCCCGCTCCTCGAGCCGCGTGTCCTCGAACTCCCCGAGCAGGTTCCGCGAGGCTTCCCTGACGACTTCGCTCCGACCGGTGTAGCCGTGCTCCTCGGCGAACTGGTCGAGTCGCTCGAGGAGTTCGTCCGGCATCGAGACGCTGACGACTGCCATGTAATAAAACAACCGCGGTAATCTATTAAGGATTATCATCAGCGGCGCTCGCTGATACTGCGAAACGCACGCGGCCGCAGCCGACGTCACGACTGCGGCTGCGTGCGGCGTCTCCGGTCGATATGGCCCCGACCGACTCGACTCGAGTCGGCCCCCGAATTCAGACGTGCTCCTCGGGGAGCAGGTCCGCGAACTCCTGAGCGGCGAGCCACTCGCAGAGGCGGACGAGTTGGTCGCTCGCCGCTTCAAACAGTTGCTCGCCCTTCTCGGCGGAGGCGTCCGTCTGGTCCCCCAGGACGCCGTTGTCGGTGTTGTCGGCCGCGTCGAAGAACGTCCGCGAGCCGTGTCTGACCGTCTCTGCCGCCTCGACGCTCGGGATTCCGGTGTCCCTTGCCTCCTCGAGGCGGTCGTCGTGAACCAGGTCCGGTTCGAGGTATTGGATCATCGAGGTCTCCTTGGGCCCGCCGTGGGGCCCGTTCTGTTCGAAGAGGTCGTCGACCAGTTCCGGGATCGACTCGTCCCACATCCACTCGATGGCGTACGCGACCTCGTCCTGTCGGAGTCGTCCGCCGACTTCCCGCAGATGCGGAACGTTCCCGCCATGGGCGTTGACGTAGATCACGCGATCGATCCCGTGCGCCGTGAGATTTCGCGTCAGCGATTCCATGTAGGACCGGAACGCCGGCGGTTCGACCCACATCGTCCCGTGGAACTGTCGGTGGTGGCCGCTGACGCCGATATTCACCGTCGGCGTACAGAGATATCCGGTCCGGTCGGCGACCTCGCGCGCGAACGCTTCCGCGATCAGGTGGTCGGTCGCTTCGGGGAGGTGCGGCCCGTGCTGTTCCGTCGAACCGAGCGGCACGAGCGCGAGCGATTCCGATTCGAAGTACGTCTCGAGGTCCGGCCATGCCTCGTCGCCGAGATACATGGTACTCCCTCGTGTGCGGATCACCAATAGCGTAGTGCCGCGACGCGACGCCGCACGTGTCGAGACGCGGACGCGGCGACGAGCCGGTTATCGGCCCGCCAGTCGCGCGAGGTGGATCGCGTCAATAAAACGCCATCGGTAAATATTGATTACCGGTCTCGAGTTACTCGGAGCGATTTCCGGGATTCCGCTCGCCGCCGCGCCAACGAAACGAACATACTGGCGTGAGAGGTGACAAATAGTCCGATAAATCAGCATGAAGTTGGCCGTCCGTTCACAATACCGCGACACCGGATTACAACGGAAACTACCGCGATCGGTGCGCTGGTTCGCGCGTTCTGCGGCGAGGTCGACCGCGCGAATCCGACGTGGTGTCGGTCACGACCTATGAGTGAAATTGGACACGTTCGGTGGCCCCAGAACGGCGGTGGTTCGCGGCCGGCCCCCGAGCGTCGCTATCGGCGTTTCGAACCCGGTCACAATACGCGTTTATCGCCCGACGGCTCGAGGGTCATCCCGGGCGAGACACCGATCCCGGTCGTCGCTTCGTCCGGAACCCCTATCGATCGGTCACGGTACGGCCGCCACACAATTCGCCGTAACGGACACTTCAATAGCGGCCGCGGGGCCACTCGAGAACGGTTAGTTTCGTGACTTATTGATACGCACTCAATTACAAAGGACGGTCGACACCAACCGGAGTCGTACATGGTACCACCGTACCCTGCCCAAGCACAGGTTCCCGACTGGCTGCAAGATCCCGTCGCGGAACTGGTCACGTTCCTGCCACGGCTGATCGGCGCGCTGATCATCCTCGCGATCGGATGGATCCTCGGTCGCGTCGCGGCGGGCGTCGTCCGACGGCTCGCCGACGGCGTCGAACTCGATCGAATGGTCCTCGAAACGCCGCTCGGACGCATCCTGGGCGGCACGGAACAGGCGGTCTCGAGCGCGTTCGGGACGCTCGCGAAGTGGTTCGTCTACGCCCTCGCGATCCTCGCGGCGGCGAACGCGCTCGCGATCGCGACGCTGTCGCAGTGGATCTCGACGGCGGTCTCGTACCTGCCGGCGTTCATCGCGGGGCTGCTCGTCATCACCCTCGGGTTCGTCGTCGCCGACTTCATCGGCGACGCCATCGAACGGACCCGGGCGGCGACCCAGACGGCCTATGCGAGCTGGTTCGCGACCGGAACGCGGATGTTCCTCTACTTCACGGCGATCGTCATCGGCCTCGACACGATGGGGATCGACGTCGGCATCCTCTACGTGTTCGCACGAGCGCTCGCGTGGGGCCTCGGTGCGGCCATCGCCATCGGCGCAGGCGTCGCGTTCGGCTGGGGCGGCAAAGACTATGTCGCCGATAACATCGACAGCTGGATGAATCGGACGGGGAACGTCGCGCCGAGCGAGGGAGAGACCGCCGGCGACCGGTCGCGAAGCAGTGAACGGACCGGAAGTAGTCCGGGTACCGATCGCGATCGCGGAAGCAGTCCGAGTACTGATCGCGAACCCGGACCCGGGCCGAGCGATGATGACTAACCACGGTAGCTGAGTGCAGTCACGACTGACCGCGACACCGGACGGTCGATACGGACGGCGCGACGATCAGTCGGCTTCGATCTCGGCCGCGGCTCGCTCCGTATCCGGCCCGTCGGTTTCGCTGCGCGGAAACAGCGGTTTGACCGGAACGAGCACGTGGGCCCGTACGAGCCGCCCGTCGTTCCGTCGCCACTTCTTCAAGTGCGCGATCGAGTGCGAGCCGTCGTAGCCGTCCTCGATCCGCTCGCAGATGTCGTCGAACTCGTCCTGATCGAACAGTTCGGCCGAGATCGGATCCGTCTCGACTGCGACGCTTCCGCGCCGGGCGTAGACGTCGAGGCGGCCCTCGAACGCGTACTCGAGGGCCTCGATCCAGCCGTGGACCTCGCCGACCGTCGGCCGCTCCGGTGCCGTCGGAAAGGTGATCGACGCCTGATACTGATCGGGGCGCTCCCGAACGTGTCGCTGCCAGAGTCGTCCCAGTCGCCGTGCAGTCCCGCTACCGGGTACGCCCGATGCGATGTGGGCCGCTCGGTCGGCCGCGGCCGCGGCTCGCCGTCGGAGGGTCGTCACGGAGACAGGTCGATCGCGTTCCCTCATTCGTTCTCACGTTCGAGTTACGGGCACCGGTAATACGTCCTTTGTTGTGCGGCCGCGGTCGACCGGTGATCGAGACGTGCGACGCTGGCCGTCGACGGTTCGCGAGAGTTTTGTGCAATGAGTTGCTACCGGTGGGCAGAATGCCTCGTACAGGGCCCAGTCCCTCGCGTCCGCTCCTCGCCGGTTCCGTCGCGGTCGTCGCCGCCGGCGTCGCGGTTAATCTCGGCTTTGATTCCCCGCTTCGAACGCTCCCCGCTCTCCTCTTGATCGCGCTCGGTGTCGCCGGCGTCACGAGCACTGCCAGAGAGCACGGGACGGCACGGCTCCGCCGCACCGCGAAACGATGGTGGCTGCTCGCGTTCGCCACCTTCCTCCCCTACGCGCTGGCGACGGCCCCCGACAGCGAATCGGCGGCCGCCGTCGGCGACGCGTTCGCCGGCCCGGTCGCCTCCCTCGCGCTCGAGTCGGTCGCCGGCGCGACCGTTCTCTGTGCGGTCTCGATGACGGTCCTCTACGGGTTCGCCTGGTACGGCATCCATCCGGGACAGCCGACGCCCGAAGAGCGCGTTCTCGCGGACGGCGGCGACGAGTAACCCGCTCGAGACGGCCAGCGGCGCTGGACTTATCCGTTCGAACGGCCTCCTACTCGCAATGACTGAACGGGCGGAGCCGGCGGCGCCAGCCCCCTGGAGCGACGGTGACGATCGGGCGGCACTCCAGTGGTACCGGACGCTCGTCGATACGGTCGCGGACGGCGTCTTCCAACTGGACGCCGACGATCGGATCGTCGCGGTCGACGATACCCTCCTCGAGCTGACCGGCCACGCACGCGAGACGCTCCGCGGTGAGCACGTCGCGGCGCTCTTCAGCGAGCCCAGTATCGAACCGGCCGAAGTGGAGTCCGCCGGCGTCTCCGAACTCGAACGATCGATCAGGACGGTCGACGACGCCGCAATTCCCTGCGAGCTACGGCTCGGAACGGTCCCCGGTCCCGACGGCCGTCAGGGGTCGATCGGCGTCGTCACAGAACTCGACCGCGACACTCGAGCGCCGGCGGAATCCGAGTCGACCCGGCCTGAGCCGTTCGAATCGATCACCGCGGTGCTCGAGAGAGCCGACGTGGGCGTCTTCGTGCTCGACGACTCGTTCGACGTCGCGTGGATCAACGACGCCACCGAGCGGTACTTCGGACTCGACGCGACGGACGTGATCGGCCGGGACAAAATGAGTGTGATCGACGAGACGATTCGCGACCGGGTCGGCGATCCGGACGAGTTCGTCGACATCCTCGGAGCGACCTACGACGACAACAGCCACACTGAGCGCTTCGAATGTCACATTACGCCGGGCGACGGCCGCGAGGAGCGCTGGCTCGAACATCGGAGCAAGCCGATCGAAACCGGGCCCTACGCGGGCGGCCGGGTCGAGCTCTACTACGACGTGACCGAACAGCACCGGCGCGCCTCCCAGCTCCGGCGGCTGAACGAGGCCGTCCGCGAGTGGCTCGGTGCCGAGACGCGAGAGACGGTCGCCGAACGGGCCTGCCGGCAGCTCTTCGATATCCTCGATCTCGAGATCAACGGCGTCTTCCTCCACGACCCGGAGACGGCAGCGCTCGAGCCGGTCGCCCGGTCCGAGCCCGCGGCGGCCCTGTTCGACGAGATCCCGACGTTCGCAGCGGGGGAGGGGATCGCCTGGCGCGTCTTCGAGACCGGTGAGCCGGTCATCTACGACGACGTGACCGCCGATTCAGACGTCTACAACCCCGAGACGCCGATCCGAAGCGAGATCTGTCTCCCGATCGGGGACCACGGCGTCGTCATCATCGGCTCCGAAGCGCCCGGCGCGTTCGACGAGGGCGACCTCTCGCTCGCGAAAATCGCGACGTCGAGTCTCGAGGCGACCTTCGACAGAATCAGTCACGAACGGAGCCTCGAGCGCGAGCGGGCCCAGACCGAGACGCTGCTCCAGACGGCACCGGTCGCGATCTCCGTCGAGGACGCCGACGGTGAGACCGTGCTGGCGAATCGACACGCACAGACGGCGCTCGGCCTCGACGATCGGGAACCGCTCGGCGAGACGGAACTGCTCGCCGAACGGACCGTCGTCGACGCTGACGGCGACCCAATTGCGCCCGACGACGGGCCGTCGGCGCGCGTCAGGGACACCGGCGAACCGGTCTCCGACGAGGTGCTCGCGATCGAGGGGCCGTCGGGCGAACGGACGTGGTTCTCCGTCACCGCCGTCCCCGTGTTCGGTGCCGATGGCGAGCTCGAGCGGGTCATCTCGGCCGGCGAGGACATCACGGCGCTCAAGGAACACGAGCGTCGCCTCGAGCGCCGTAAGCGCGAGCTCGAGACCGAACTGAGCGAGATCTTCGGTCGCATCTCGGACGCGTTCTACGCGCTCGACGACGACTGGGAGTTCACGCACGTCAACGACCGCGCGAACGAGCTGCTCGGGTACGCGGACGAGGAGCTCGTCGGCGAGAACATTTGGGAGACGTTCCCCAGCGGAACGCGATCCGATCTCATCGAGCGCTACCGGGAGGCCATGGAGACCCAACAGTCCGTTTCGTGGGAGCGCTATTCGGACTCGCTGGGCATCTGGATGGAGATTCAGGCGTACCCCTCCGAGACGGGACTGTCAGTGTACTTCCGCGATATCAGCGACCGGAAGCAGCGCGAACGCCACCTCGAGCAGTACGAGCGGATCATCGAGACCATCGAGGACGGTATCTACGTCCTCGACGAGGAGGGCCGGTTCACGATGGTTAACGACGCGTACGCGGCTCTCACTGGCTACGATCGCGACGAGTTGCTCGGAAGCCACGGCTCGCTCGTCGTCGACGAACGGGTGATGGAGACCGCCCAGCGGATCGCCGCCAACGAGAGCGACGAGCCGGCGATAGAGACAGTACTCGAGACGAAATCCGGCGAGCAGGTCCCGATAGAGGCGACGGTGACATCGATCACGACCGCGGACACCGGTCGCGAACGGATCGGCGTCGTTCGGGACGTCACCGAGCGACAGGAACGACAGCGCCGGCTCGAGGAGAGCGAGCAGCGCTATCGCACCCTCGCGGAGAACTTTCCGAACGGCGTCGTCGCCCTCTTCGACGACGAACTTCGGTACACCGCTGCCGGCGGCCAACTCCTCGGCGAAATCGGGATCGATCGCGAGGTCGCGATCGGCCAATCGATCCACGAGCGGTATTCCGACGAGCTGCTCGCCGACATCGAACCCCACTTCCGGGCCGCTCTCGACGGTGACGAGCGTACCTTCGAGGTGACCTACCGCGGCCGGGAACTCCGTGCCACCACCCTTCCCGTCCGGACCGGCGGCGAGGTCTCCGGCGGGATGCTCGTCATTCAGGATATCACCGAACGAACGGAGTACCGGCGCAAACTCGAGGAGTCGAACGAACGCTTAGAGCAGTTCGCCTACGCCGCCTCGCACGACTTACAGGAGCCCCTGCGGATGATCACCAGCTACCTCCAGTTGATCGAGGGCCGATACGCCGACGACCTCGACGCGGACGGCAGAGAGTTCATCGACTACGCCGTCGACGGGGCCGAGCGCATGCGCGAGATGATCGACGGCCTCCTCGAGTACTCCCGCGTCGAGACGCAGGGCGATCCCTTCGAGCCGGTCGCCCTCGATGTGGTCCTCGCGGACGTTCGCGAGGACCTCCAGTTACGTATCGACGACCGCGACGCCGAGATCACGGCGGACGACCTGCCCCGCGTCGCGGGCGATGCGAGCCAACTCCGGCAGGTATTCCAGAACCTGCTCTCGAACGCGATCGAGTACAGCGGCGACGAGCCGCCGCGGATTCACGTCAGCGCCGAGCGCACCGGTCAGATGTGGGAGATTTCGGTCCGCGACGAAGGGATCGGGATCGACCCCGCGGAGCAAGATCGGATCTTCGAGGTGTTCCAGCGCCTCCACAGCCGCGACGAACACGCCGGAACGGGAATCGGGCTCGCGCTCTGTCATCGAATCGTCGAGCGCCACGGCGGCGAGATCCGAGTCGACTCCGACCCCGGCGAGGGGTCGACGTTCTCGTTCACCCTCCCGACCGTCGACGCCGCGGCGGACTGAACACCCGCCAGTCGTCGGTGCAGCGGACTGAACACCCGCCAGTCGTCGGTGCAGCGGACTGAACACCCGCCGGCCGTCGGTGCAGCGGACCGAGATCCCGTCGCCGTCGGCGCAGCCCGGACCGAGACCCCGTCATCGCCCGTGCGGCCGCGGACCGGCCCCGACTCGAGCGGGCGGTCCGAAACGCCTGCAGTCAGCCAACAGCTATATATCCGGCCGCCTACTCAACCCGCCAAAGCGGTGCACGACGTGATTCCGACAACACGCGGTTCGGATCGATCCCTGCTCGCCGCCTCGCTCGTCTGTTTCGCCGTCGCCGGCGTCGCGACCGTCGCCGCCGACGGAATCGGTCTCACCCTCGGAGCGACGGGACTCGCTGTCGGCGGCGTCTACTGCCTCGCTCGCTACGCTCGATCGGTCACGCGGGAGCACCTCGCGTACGCCGCGCTGGGACTGTGGCTCTCGTTTCTGGGGGTCGCCGGGGCTCACGCCGTCGGCCTCGAGACCGTCGGCTCGATCGCGCCGGGACCTGCGTGGGTGACGGTCGTCGGACTCGCTGCGATCACGCGGGCGACGCTGCTCGCCGCCGCCGGGACGACGATCTTCCTCGGCTTCCGGGAGTACGGCTCCCCGGCGCCCGCTGAGGAGCCCGAAGAGGTGTTCGACGGCGAGACGACCGACTACCCGACGCGGTAACTCACTGCGATCCCCTCGCCGAGCGGGACGGGGACCGTCTCGAAGTCCGGATCGTCGCGGACCGTCTCGAGGTAGTCGATGACCCCCTGCGTGTGTTCGTTCGCGTCCGTCGGGGAGCCGCCCTCGGCCCACTCGAGCAGGTCATCGAACTCGACGACGCTGGCCGTGATCGCGTTGTCGGCGACGACGACGCCGCCGACGGGAATTTTCGATCGAACGGCCTCGAACGCGTCCGCGTACCGGCTCTTCTGGTGGTCGATCAGGACGACGTCGAACGGGCCGTCGTAGCGGTCGATCGTCGCCATCGCGTCACCGAGTTCGTACCGCGTGATATCGTCGTAGCCGCCCGCGGCCATGTACTCGCGGGCAAGCTCGAGTTCGTCCTCGTCGACCTCCGTGAGAACGATCTCGCCGTCGTCGGGGAGCGCGTCGGCGAACCAGTAGGCCGAGTAGCCGTAGCCGGACCCGAACTCGAAGATCCGCTCGGCGTCGTTCAGGCGGGCGATGAAGCGGAGGAACGCACCGACATCGGGGCCGACGTGGGGGAACCCCTCGGCGGCGGCGTACTCGTCCATCTCGATCAGCGTCTCGTCGGGATCCGGACCGACCGCGCGAACGAAGCGAGCGATCTCGTCGGTGAGGACGTCGGTCATACCCGGGGATACGGTCGCCAGTACATATAGTAGCCACTGGAAGTCAGTGCACATCTGACGCACGACAGCGTCGCGATCAGTATGTAAATCGTTTCAGTGGCTACTATAGGGTTCGGGGAGTCCGGTGCGGGCTCCCCGCGCCAGCGGTCGTTACCGGTTCCGGCTCACCGGGAACGACACGCGGTCGGGGTGCTCGTTGAACCGCTCGAGGACCCGCTCGTAGAGGTCGTTTTTCACCCGCTGGCCGCGTCGCGGATGGACAAGATAGCGGAGCCGGAGTTCGACCCACGACTCCTGTTGCACGACGTTGACCGACGGTCCGTCCCGGACCTCGAGTTCGACCGGCGTCTCGGCGAGGAGTTCGCGGTAGCGGGCGATGTTCTGGGCCATGCGCTCGCCCAGGTAGTCGTCCGCGACGTCGGTCAGTTCCTGTTGTGCGAACGCGAGGTCGGTCTCGTAGGAGAGCTGAATCGAGATCTCGTTCCAGACGTAGGGGAACTTCTCCCACGAGAAGTTGTACACCTCCGAGGAGAGGACGGTGCTGTTGGGCAGGGTGACGACGCGGCCGGAGGGCTGGTTCGAGGAGACGAGTTCGCCGTTGATCTCCCAGAGGGTGGTGACGAGGAAGTCGACCTCGATCACGTCGCCCTTGGCGTCGCCGATCCGGACGCGGTCGCCGACCTGATAGGGTCGTTTGATCATGATGTAGAACCATCCCATCAGCGAGAACAGCGGCTGCTGGAGCGCGAAGGTGACCGCGAAACCGACCACGCCGAGCGAAAAGAGCACGCCGAGCCACTGCTCGGTGAGGACGCCGAGCAGTCCGATGACGGTGACCGCACCGAGGCCAAATCGGAGGACGTTCCGCGCGTCGTGAGCCCGCCGTTTGCTCGCGATCCGTCGGACCAGCAGGTGCCGAGCCAGATGATAGATCCCGTAGGTTCCGGCGACGACGGCGATCGCCAAGAGGGCCTTCGTCGCGATGACGTCCCCTGGGACGCCCCCAGTGGGCAACCACGTGGGGTCCAGCGCCGGCACGGCGTTCGCGGCGACGGTGGCGACGACGGCGACGGCCAGCGAGCACAGCCCGAGGAACCTGTTCACTCGAGCGAATTTCTACGCAGCGGTGAAAACGATTGCGCTCGGCCCCGTCGGCGAACCGGTGACGGACGGCGTCGTCCACGCTCGCTGACAGTATCATTTTTTACGCTCGGAACCGTCGTATCGCCCGATATGTCCGCCGACCATCCCCTCGCCGAATTCGTCGATAACAAGGTGTACGAACCGGTACAGGTCACCGACCGCGGCGTCGACCTGACGGTCAGCGCCGTCTACGAGGTGGCCGCTCCCGGCCGCCTCGACTTCGGCGGCGATGAACTCACGGACGCCGACCTCGAGCCCGTCCCGACGGAACTCGAGTCCCCTCACGACGAGTTCGGCTGGTGGCACCTCGACGGCGGCCAGTACGTCGTCCAGCACAACGAGTTCCTGACCGACCTCGAGGAGCCGGTCCAGCTCCAGCCCCGCAACGAACTGCTGGCTCGCGGCGGCTCCCATCCGTCGATGCAGGTGCGAGACCACCTGCCCTTAATCCCGCTGACGGTGGCCGACGGCGGGCTCAAAATCAAGGAGAACGCGCGGGTATCGACGCTGGTTCCCGTCGGAGAGACCATGCAGTAACGGCGGTCGTGTCGCCACCGGATCGTCACCGGTTCTCGAGCGGGCGCCGCTACGGTTCGTAGGCGAGGTGCTCGACGGCCACGACCAGCCGGTAGAACAGTTGAAGGAGGAACACGGACGCGATGAGGGCGAGCGGGAGGATCGACGACAGGAAGATACTCAAGGGACTGAGGATTCCATATATCGAACTCGCGAGCCATAGGATCCCGATCGCAACGCCGGTAGGGGACCGTATCTGATCCCGAAGTGAGGCTGGCGGCATACCTATACGTTCTAACAGCTTTGTAGGAATAATTTCTGATAGGAGGGTAACTGAAAAGCCAATGCGAAATCTCGACTGCGAGCGCGCCTACCGACCCTCGTATTCGGGATCGCGGTCCTCGAAGAAGGCGTTGACCCCCTCCTCGTGGTCCGCGGTCTCGAAGACGATCCCCTGGGCCGTCGCCTCGTCGGTCAGGGCCTGCTCGAGCGATTTCTCTAAGCCCTCGCCGAGGAGGCGGTTGGCGTGACGCAACGCGATCGGCGGGCCGGAGACGATCTTCGCGGTGAATTCCTCGACCTGCTCGTCGAACTCGTCGGCCGCGTAGACGTGGTTGACCAGTCCGAGCTCGTCAGCGCGATCCGCACCGATGATATCGCCCGTGAGCACGAGTTCCTTCGCGACGTTCTCACCGACGACGCGGGGGAGCAGATAGGAGGTACCTGCGTCGACGCTCAGCCCGACCTGCCGGAAGACGAAGCCGAAGACGGCGTCTTCGGTCGCGAGTTGCATGTCGCAGGCCAGCGCCAGGTTCGCGCCGGCGCCGACGGCTGGGCCGTCGATGGCCGCCACCGTCGGGACCGGGAAGTCGATCAGCCGCCGCATCAGTTCGTTGGTCGACCGCTCGAGCGTCCGAACCCGCTCGTCGGCCGGTACCTCGTTCTCGATCCCCTCGACCATCGACTCGATGTCGCCGCCAGCCGAGAACGCGCCGCCCGATCCCTCGAGGACGACACAGCGGGCGTCGCTGTCCTCGATCTCGTCCAGGGCCTCGGTGAGGCCGGCGCTGATCCCCTCCGAGAGGGGATTTCGTTTGTCGGGCTGGTTGAGCGTGATCGTCGCGACCCCCTCATCCTCGATCTCGAGGAGGACGTCGTCGCCGAGGGCCATTATTCGGCCACCTCCTCTCCGTCCTCCTGCTCGCGGAGCTTGAACTTCTGGACCTTCCCGGTAGTCGTCCGCGGGAGTTCCTGGACGAACTCGACCTCGCGCGGGTGTTTGTACTCCGCCATGTTGGTCAGGCAGTACTCCTTGATTTCCTCCTCGGTCACGTCGCCCTCGGGCGTGCGGACGATGAAGGCCTTGACGGTCTCCCCGCGGCGTTCGTCGGGAATGCCGGCCACGGCGGCGTCGGCGACGTCGGGGTGCTCGAAGAGGAGCTCCTCGACCTCGCGCGGATAGACGTTGTAGCCGCCGGTGACGATCATGTGCTTCTCGCGGTCGACGACGTAGAAGAAGCCGTCCTCGTCCTCGTAGCCGATGTCACCGGTGTGGAACCAGCGCCGCCCGCCCTCTTCGGTGAAGGCCTCCTCGTTGGCCTCTGGCAGGCCGTAGTAGCCCTTCATCACGTTCGGCCCGGCGACGACGATTTCGCCGGTGATCTCCCGGAGGTCGGCCTCCTCCTCGTCGATCGGTCCCTCCTCGACCGGCGGGACCTCCTCGAACTCCTCGTCGACGACTTTCGAGTCGACGCCGGGGACGGTCTTACCGACGCTGCCGACGCGGCGACCGTCGATCGGGCTGTTGAAGTGGGTGATCGGGCTGGTCTCGGTCAGGCCGTACCCCTCGTAGATCTTCGGCTCGTAGAGCTCCTCGAACTGACGGAGGACTTCGACCGGAATGCCGGAGCCGCCGACACCGCAGAGCCGCAGTGACGACATGTCGAACTCCTCGGCGTTCGGCTGGTTGATGACGTCGTTGTACATCGCCGGCACGCCGTGCATGATCGTCAGCTCCTCGTCCTCGATGAGCGAGACGGCGTCCTGTGCGTCCCACGAGGCCATCGGGTAGTACGCGGCGCCGTTGAACAGCGCCGTGTTCATCACGACGGTCATCCCGTAGATGTGAAACAGCGGGAGGACGCCGAGCTGCTTGTCGTCCGGCCGGATCCCGTCGGGAACGAGCTCCGACGCCGCGTTCGCGTTCGACGCGAGGTTCTCGTGGGTGAGCTGGACGCCTTTCGGCTGGCCGGTTGTCCCCGAGGTGTAGGGCTGGACCGCGTCGTCGTCGCCGTCGCGCTCGGCGACACCGGGATCGCCGGGCTCGAGGAACTCCTCGAACGCGGTCGCGCCCTCGGCGTCGCCGCCGACGCTGACGACGTGTTCGACGTCGGTCTCGTCCTGTACTTCCGTGACGAAGGGAACGAGATCGGCGAGCGCGACGACCACCTTCGCTCCGCTGTCGGCGAGCAGATGACCGATCTCGCGGGCCTTGTATTGGGGGTTCATCGGGACGACGACCCCGCCGGCGCGGAGCGCCCCGTGGAAGGAGATCAGAAACGGCGGCACGTTCGGCAGATAGAGCGCGATACGGTCGTCCTCGCCGATCCCCCGTTCCTCGAGTGCGGTCGCGAAGGCGCCGGTCTGGCCCCAGAACTCCTCGTAGCTCGTTTCCGAGCCCTGAAACCCGATCGCGGTATTGTCGCCGTGTTCCTCGACGGCCTCCGCGACATTAGTGACAAGATTTGTCATAGTCCGTGCGGTACGTTCGCGCGTATCGTAAAAAAGATTTACATCGTTCGGGGAGGACGGCGGAATTACTTTCCATCGATAAGAGGGCTGATAACTCATTGTGCGCCGACGGCCGCGGCGCACCGCTCACCGGACGGGGCGCGACTCGAGGGTATTTACGACCGTATTCCCAACTGTGGCGTATCATGTATCAGGATATCCTCGTTCCGACGGACGGGAGCGACGGGACCCGTCGATCGATCACGCACGGGTTGACCATCGCGGATCGCTTCGGTGCGACGATTCACGCGCTGTCGATCGTCCCGGAGGGGCCGCTGGGAACGCTCCAGACCGACGAAGCGATTCCGGCCGCCGAGCGGGCGGTCGAGCGCGTCGAAGCCGAAGCGACGCGGGAGGGCGTCGACGCCGTGACGGCCGTCGAACGGGGCGTCCCCCACGAGGAGATCCTCGAGTACGCCGACGAACACGACATCGACATGATCGTCATGGGAACGCAGGGCCGGACCGGGCTCGATCGGGTGCTCGTCGGCAGCGTCACCGAGCGGATCGTCCGGATGGCCGACGTGCCGGTCGTGACCGTCCGCCTGAACGACGAACTTCGGATCGAAGACGCGGACGAGGCCGCACGGATCGCCCGAAAGACGGCCGAACGGGAGGGGTACGACGACGTGACCGTCCGCGAGGAGCCACACAGAACCAGCGCCTCGTGGATCGTTCCGCTCGAGACCGATTCGGGACCGCTTCACGTCCACGTCGACGCCCTGACGAGCGAGGCTCGCGTCGCGAAGGGCTCCGAAACCGAATAGGGATCGACGGCACTCGAGCGCGTCGGCGGAACCGCGGTCCGTTCCGGGGAGTAAGCGGGGCCAACAGCCGAGTACGGACCGCCGTCGCCGTTTCGGGAGCGCCTACACGGGACGAACGGTCTCGTTTCCCCGCGAAACGGTAGCGCTCCTTTTTGCTCCACATTCCGGGTTTCGAACACGAATGAGGGACACACTGTGAACCGGCGGACGCTACTGCGAGGGAGTGCGGTAAGTGGTATCGTACCGTTCACGTACGGCCGCGTCCGATCCCAGCCCGACGAATCGGCCGCGGACGCCGACGGGGCGGTAGCCGTTCGGATCGCGGACGCGTCCGACCCCGTCGAGGGCGGCGGACTGCTCGAGTGGACCGCCGAGGTCGAGAACGCGACCGACCGGACGGTTCGCCCAACCCTCGAGTACCTCGTCGGCGGCGAGCCGGCCGGCACCGTCACGTTGACGCTCGAGCCGGGAGAGATCCGGCGGCCGTTCCCCCGCAGCTACCGGGTCGAACCCGCCGCCCGAGATCGCGAGCTGTCGGTCGGGGTCCGGACGAACGGCGATTCGGACCGGCGAACGGTCACCGTACTCGGCGTCGAGGAACTCGACGACGGGCTCACCAGTCCGAGCGAGGAGATCGCCGTCCAGCCAGGGACGACGGTCTTCTTCGAGGCCGGAGCCGTCGATCCGGACGCCGACACGTCGCAGTTCACCGGCTGGTGGGTCAACGGAGAGCCCGTCGGCGACTCGATGGTCGGCCCCGCCTGGCAGTCCGTCTACTACGCGGAGCGAAACGCCCACTACTGGCAGTACACCGCCGAGTCCGAGGGCACCGATCGGGTCACCGCCGGAATCGACACCGACGACGGAAACTACCGAGCCGACTGGACGGTCACCGTGACGCCCGACGGCCACGCGTCACCGACGATCGAAGACGCGCGCCCGGACCGGGGGACGCTCCCGGTCGACCGCGACGAACCGACCGATCTCGAGATCGACGTCGCCGACCCGGACGGCGCGCTCGAGCGCGTCGTCTGGTGGATCGGCCAGTCAGACCTCATCCTCGGCACGTCCGACGTCAGCGGGGCCGCGGACACGGCGTCCCTGACCGTCGACGGCGGGCTCTGTCACACGTGCCCGATCATCGCGTGGGTGATCTCCGCGGACGGCACGTTCACCTCGGAATCCCTCTGGGAAGTCGACGATACCGGTCCCGGGACCGAAACCGGACTGAGCGTCTCGATCACCGGGACGAACGACCCCGTCGAGGCCGGCGGCGTCCTCGACGTGACCGCCGCCCTCGAGAACGCCGGCACCGAACCGGTGAGTCGAGACGTCGACCTCGTGGTCGGCCACGATCCGCAGCGAGTCGCGACCCGATCCGTCTCCGTCGCCGGCGGGGTGACCGAGACGGTCTCCCTCGAGTTCGAGACCGCGGTCGTCGACCGAACGCAGGCGTTCCCCGTCCGCGTCGAGACCGACGACGCCGTCGCCGAACGAACCGTCGAAGTGATCGGTACGGCCGACGCGAGCGGTCGGGTCGCGATCACGAACACGAACGATCCCGTCGACGCCGGTGACGTCCTCGAGGTGACCGCTACCCTGGAGAATACGAGCGACCGAGCCGTCACCCGGACCGCCGAACTGATCGTCGGCCACGATCCGACGATCGTCGACACGCGTCGCGTCTCGATCGACGGCGGAACGACGGAACCGATCGACCTCGAGTTCGAGACGGCCGTCGTCGCGAACGATCAGTCGTTCCCGGTCCGAGTCGCGACTGACGGGTGCGTGGCCGTGCGGACGGTCGAGGTCCGCGGCCGAAACTGACGCGGTCGGCGGCCGGCGAGAGTTGGCCGGTCGAACCCGCGTCGCCGTGGCCGTCACTCTGCACCGGCCGTTCGGCGTCGCGATCGATGAGAGGTAAATACCGTCCGGTGCCGCAGTAGAGGAGTTTCGATGCTGATCGACTGCCTTTCCATATCGAATCCGGATCCTCGTCTCCCGTCGATCTATCGTGGCTTTTCCGCGCACTGCTATCGCCGCCGCCCCTCTGTGGGAATCGATGCGCCGTCCGGACGAGCAGCGTTCGTTCGGTCACCGACGGGGTATCGGATCAACCTATCGTTCACAGAGAAGGACGTTCGCGGCTCGGAAATCGACGTCCGCGGGGGCGGTAGGTGGTGGTTTCGAGACTTCCCCGCGGACAATTACACGGGAACGGTCCATAATCATAAACCTACCCACATCGGATCTCGATTCCGTTCCGACGCGGTTTCGCCGATTCGGTTCCGCCGGCGTGTCCGGTCGGGAACAGCCGACTCTATCGCCATACTCGTACTTCGTCGCGCGGAACGGTCGAATCGGGTTCTGCGTCAAGCGCGGCCGTCGTGCGATCGGCGTCCGCTGATGCTTTCGGCGGCGACGGTCGCGTCGATCGGGACGGCTATTCTGCTCTCGCTCCGTATGACAATTCAGCTATAAACACCTTTTAGTGGGTGCTATCATATGGTAACGTATGGCAAGCAAGGAGGGTGAACGCTTGATCATCAGCGGAGATGGGAGGGGGACGGGACGACTCACGCGCTTTTTGCACTCGTTCGACTCGCCCGAACCGGTGGCGCTGGTGTTGATCGCACTGCTGCTGTTCGTCGTCGTCGTCACGGGGAACCTGCTCGGGCTCTGGTGAGAACGCGGCGGCCGGATCGCGAGCGATCCGCCGAGAACGGGTGCTCGAGTTCGCCAGCGTCTCGGTCGGACTGCACCGAAACAGTCGGTAATGGACCGTCTCAGTCCTGACCCCGCGGTACTCGGACTACTCCGTCTGTAGAGTCGAGAACGGTTCTGTGGAGAGCGTGTCTCTTCGGGAATCTCCGAGATTCGGTCCGAGTGCGAAACCACGACCAGTTCGTCTGATCTCGAAGTGGAGTTAGCGACGGCAATCGGCCCAATTATGGGACTATTGATAGTAGCCGATTCGAGACGGCGGACTCTCGCCTTTCTGATAGTGACCTGATTTTATAAGAGTTACAGTCATTACTAGTTATAATGTTGTCTGATAAGAACCATGACAATCTCTTGACCGCCGTCGCCTTAGCCGAATTTTCGTACCGGCACCAGCAATCGAACCCCGAGTTGGCTGCACGATCGTGGCGACTCGCGGTCACCCATCTCGCCGAGTACGATATCGATCCCTACGAGGCCGTCGACGCGCTCAGAGCCGCCGGCCGACTCACCGATCGCGACCTCGAGCCCGTCGAGACCGTCGTTGCACTCGAGACGGACCACTGACGAACGTCGCCTCGACACGAGATGCCTCGAGCCCGCTGTGGCCCTCTCGTATTCGTATCCGGTATACGGTCGGAATGAGGAATCGAAGCGTTTGGAAATTGCCTGAGTTCTAATATCTACAACAGGAATTAATTTATATTGGTATATCGTAATATCTTCGCATGGGGGGGGTATCCGAATGACTGATCGATATGGGGACGGGAGACGGTATCCGAACGGCCACTGTCAACAGTGTGGCGAGCCGTTACGGTTCAGTCCGTGTCTCAACTGCAGCTGGTCGAAACGCATGGACCGCGATCGGTAACCGGAGTCTGCCGTCCGCGACAGCGTCGTCCACAGCCGTTTCCGAGTCCGAACGCCGTCGGGACTGCAGTGGAATCGCGTCTCACAGCCCGTGATTTCGGCACGCCGAGCACGTGCTGGTCCGCCGATCACGACGGCGGCAAGATCGGTCCAGCCGACCCGTACCACGACGGGCCGAATTCGTCAATCGCGACTTTCGTTATCCGTTCCGGAACGTTCACGGTTTCCTACTGGAATGGACGCCGTATGAGTACGGTGAGGTATACGAGCATCAGACGCCAGATCTTCGAGTTATTCGAACCGGATCTGGGTGGGACGATCGGCTATTACACCGACTGGTTCATCATGACACTGATCGCCGCGAACGTGGCGGCGGTCATACTCGGGACGGTCGACGCTCTCGCGACATCGTTCAGCGCGTTCTTCTACTACTTCGAACTCTTCTCGGTCGTCGTCTTCACGATCGAGTACGTCGCGCGCGTGTGGTCCTCGATCGATAACCCGCAGTTCAACGGGCCGATCAGTGGTCGATTCGAGTTCGCGTCGCGGCCGCTCCTGCTCGTCGATCTGCTGGCGATCCTGCCGTTCTATCTGACGCTCGGCGGGGTCCAAGCCGACCTCCGATTTCTCCGTGCACTCCGGTTGGTCCGACTGTTTCGCCTGCTCAAATTGGCGCGATACTCCACGGCCATGCAGTCGTTCGCGCTGGTCATCCACGAGAAACGAGAGAAGCTGATCCTCGCGTTCTCGGCGAACGGCCTGTTACTCGTGATCGCCTCGAGCGTGATGTACTATCTCGAGAACCCACACCAGCCGGAGGCCTTCTCATCGATACCGCAGGCGTTCTGGTGGGGGGTCGCGACGCTGACGACGGTCGGCTACGGGGACGTCCACCCGATCACGCCGATGGGACAGTTCGTCGGTTCGATCGTTGCGATGCTCGGAATTGGGTTGTTCGCGCTGCCGGCGTCGATTTTGGCCTCCGGATTTATCGAACAGGCCGAAGACGAGAACTCACTGGCGTACTGTCCCCACTGCGGCGAAAAATCGACTAGTGACGCGGCGATCGCGCGCTGTGTTCGGCGACAGCGTCTCGCCGAGCACGGGAGTGTGTCGTCTGTCGTCGATACGCTCGAGGCTCTGCAGTCGCCGAAACGATGACCGCTTCGCTGCCAGCCACAGGCGTGACGGTCTCGGTACCTCGAAAGTCCGGATGGCGTACCGAACGCCGGTTAATCTCGTCAAAGTCGTCGCCCGTCAGAAGGCGATAGACGGTCACCCGACAGTGATCAGCCAGAAATCGAGGCGGCCTGCGACGAATTACTCGAGACGGGGTCCGATCCCTCGAACGACGTCCGAACCTGACCCCGCGACTGCGACTTCACGGCTGCTGGCGCGGCCGAACGGGCTGAACACGTCACCACGGATCCGGCCGTGAGTACCAGCGTGAGGACTGGCAGGACACGCCGACCAGCCAGTCAGCAGGTGGATCGGACGGTGACGATGAAACGGCTGGCGAATAGTGAATTCCCGCAGATAGGAGGGTCGGTCTGAGTATAATCGATATAGCACAAAATAGTCTTCTTTCTCGAGTCTGGATATCGAAGAAGTAACTCGAAAGCTTATTTCCACAGTTCGTTATATCACATATATGGATGAGACAAAACGCATGGGGGTCCTTGCCGCAGTTGGAACTACTATCGGTTTTCTCGCATTCATGCCGATTTTTTCTGCAGAACCTTTCGGGGTCGGTATGTATCTCAGACCCAGTCTCATTGTGATCCTTCCTATTATAATAATTACACTATATATTAATATCAGAATTAATACTTAGAATAATATCATATCACTTGTCGGTTCTAATTCTGGTTCTATAATTGAACGTCAGAAGAGTTCCGAATGTGGTATCGAGGTATCCAACGATACTTCGACACGGAATCCGTCGATGGCGGTGCTCAAGCGCTGACATCTCCGGGCTAGTTGCAGGTAGAAGGGCTTCGAATCGTAGATCCGACTTATTGATATCCTCTCGACACCGTCACCTGTCGATACCTGTCGGTAAGGGATTTGAATCTGCGGATTTAAGCCAGGGCGGGGATTTGAACCCCGGAAGTCTCGATTACAAGTCGAGTGCATGAACCGCCCATGCTCCCCTGGCGCAGGCCGAAGGTTAGCCGTCCTCCTTTGAGTGTGTATCGTTTTCTTTTCGGTCTGCGAGTGACCGTTCCATCGTCACGCGGAACTCGTCGTACCCCTTGCGACGGTAGAACCGCCGGGCGGACTCGTTGTCGGCCATCACCTCGAGCAACATCGCGTCAGCGCCCCGCTGGACGAGCGACTCCTCGGCCGCCTCGAGCAGTGCGGTGCCGATCCCGCGGTTCCGATAGGCGGGTTCGACGTAGATGTTCGAGAGCAGGCCGCGGGTGGTGTCGAGTTCGAGGGTGCCGCGTTCGATCGACACCGAGGCGAAGCCGACGATCGCGTCGTCGAGGCGGGCGACGAGCAGGCCGTCGTTGACCAAGTAGGCCCCGAGCGTCTCCCGCATGGCCTCGCGGTTCGACTCCGGGCGGACGGCCGAATCGTGTCGGCGCTGATCGGCGGCGAGACGGACCCAGAGCTCGGCGAGGGCGTCGAGGTCGTCCCGGGAGGCGAGTTCAATCGTCGGCTGCGGGTCGTTGTGGGGCATTCTCGAGTGCGGTCACGGCGGGAAGCGATTCGGCGGTGAGCATTCGCAACGCGGCCCCGCCGCCGGTACTGATGTGTGAGAACCCCTCGATGCCGAGCTTGCGCAGTGCGGAGGCGGTGTCGCCGCCGCCGACGATACTCGTCGGAATGTCGGTGGCGGCGCCGTAGAGCTGTCGAGTGCCGGTCTGGAAGCGGTCGTCCTCGAAGACGCCGGCCGGGCCGTTGAGGATGACCGTCTCCGCGTCCGTGAGGATGCGCCGGTAATAGTCGAGCGTCGATTCGCCGATGTCCATGGCGGACTCCTCGTCTCCGGGCGGTAAGGCGTTGATCCCGAGTTCATGGCGGTCGCCGTTCCGGGCGACGGCGACGTCTCGTGGGAGCGCGATCTGGTCACCGTGAGCGTCGAGCAGGTCCGCAGCGCGGTCGATCTCGTCCCAGTAGCCCTGGTCGTAGATGAAATCGGAACTGGCGTCGCCGAGATCGACGCCGTCCGCGATGAGGAAGACGTTGCCGACGACGCCCGCGGTGAGGACGTGATCGGCCAGACCGTTCTCGAGAACGGACCAGGCGACGTCGATCGAGTCGGGCACTTTCGCGCCGCCGAGGACGTAGACGCGGGGGTGGTCGGTCTCCTCGATCGAACCCAGCACGTCGAGTTCGGACTCCATCACGCGGCCGGCGTAGCTTGGAAGCACCGTCGGGAGCCCGACGAGCGACGGCTGTGAGCGATGGGCCGCGGCGAAGGCGTCGTTGACGTAGGCGTCGAGTACCGGCTCGAGGCCCTCGACGAGGTGGGTCCGAGCGGCCCGTTCGGGGTCGAACTCCATGTACTCCTCGCTGTAGAAGCGGGTGTTCTCGAGGACGACGCAGTCACCGTCCGAGAGGTCCCTGACGGCCTCGCGGGCGGCCTCGGTGAAGGTCGCATCGACGTAGTCGACGGGCTGACCGAGCAGTTCGGAGAGCCGATCGGCGTGGGACGCGAGCGAGACGAAGTCGTCGCCACCGGGCCGACCCTGGTGGGCGAGGACGGCGACCTGACCGCCGCGCTCGAGGAGTTCCGAGAGGGTGTCGACGTGTGCGCGCAGTCGGGCGTCGTCTGCGAGCGTGTCATCGTCGTCGATCGGACTATTGACGTCGACGCGAACACCGACGGTAGTCCCTTCGACGTCCAGGTCGTCGAGGGTCTCGATCATTATCGACCTGTCCACCGCGACACCCGAAAGGTCTTTCTATCGGAGAGATACGGATCGGGAGCCGCTGACGCGGGCAGACCGGTTAGGGGCAGACTACCGATCACACCGTCCGACAGTCCGCACAGACGAGTTGGCCGTTGGCGTCCCAGAGCGCGTCCGCGAGCGAGCCACAGGCCTCGCAGACGCCCTGGGTCGTGTACTCGTCGCCGCCGTTGGGACGCAGCGTCGCGTCGCTCTCCTCGGCCGCGCGTGCGGGTCCGGGTTCGACGACCGCGCGATCACGGTCGACCGGCGGCTCGCTCGAGCGGGCAGGCGTCATCGTCGCCTGGAACGAGCCCGCGGCGGCGATGACGTCTCGCTGGGTAACCAGGCCGGCGACGCCGTCGTCGGTTTCGACGACGACGTTGCGGATGTTCTGGCGGGCCATCGTGGTCGCGACGTCGGTGAGCGATCGATCGGGGCCGACCGTGATGACCGGCGTCGTCATCACGTCGCCGACGGTGGTCTCGGCCGCATCGCGATCGTCGGCGACGAGTCCGAGCACGTCCCACTCGGTCACGATGCCGACCGGCTCCGCGCCGCGGACGACCAGCGCGCAACTCGTCCGTTCCTCGCGCATGAGTCGAACGACCTCGCGGATGGTATCGGACTCGCTGACGCCGACGTAGTCGGACGTCAGGACGTCCCTGACGGACAGTTCTGATTCCATGTGTGAATGAATCCCACGAACAGGCTAAAAGCTACCCCCGTCACACTTAAGCAAACCGGCGGCGAAGTTCTCTCTCTTCGGGTTTCAGACCGTCTCCCACTCGAGTTCGACGCGGGTCCCGTCGGCGCGGCAGGTCTCGAGCGCGTGTTTCGCCTCGAAGCCGGCCTCGTGAGCACTCTTCCCGCGGCCGACGCCGACCTGCATCTCGACGTCGACGGCCGATTCGACGTGGGCGATGGCCTCCTCGTAGTCGCCGTCCGCGAGGTCGGGGCAGACGACGATGACGTTGTCGCCGCCGACGAAAAAGGAGAGGCTGTCGTGGGCGTAGCGCATGTGTCGCATGAGTTCGGCGTAGCCCTGCTCGATCTCGATGAAGGTGTCGAAGGCGTTGAGTTCGTCCGTGTAGTTGCCGGTCGCGTCGATCACGTCGAAGTGGGCGATTTGGACGTCGTCGGCCATTCGGTAGCCGTCCTCGATGACCCGGCCCTCGAGACACTCGCGTCGGTTCTCGTCCTGTGCGCTGCCGGCCGCCTGCAGGCGTTCGGTCGCGTCGGACAGCGCCTGGACCGGACTCGTGCCGGTCGCGACGCCGAGGCTCAGGCTGACGGGATAGCGGTTGCCGACCGATTCCTGCAACAGCGCGTGGTCCTCGAGCGAGCAGCCGTTCGTCACCGCGATCATGTTGTCGAAGCGAGTGAAGAAGACGTAGCCGCCGCGATTGCCCACGAACTGCGAGATATCGGCGAACAGTCGGGACTGCATGGTCTGGAGGTCAGCCTCCCGACGCGGCTCCGGCGTCACGGTCCACGGCCCGTAGTTGTCGATCTGAACCAGCGTTACCTGCGTGTTAGTCACTGTGGACGATCATTTCGAACGCCATCGTATAAGTGATACGTAATCCAGATTCGTGATGGGGAGTCGCCCCAGCTTCAGGCGTGTTTCTTCTCGGGGTTTTCGCCCTGCGGATGGTACTTCCAGAAGTTACCCGCGCGCATCGCATCGCCGACGGCCTTGTGCATGTCGAGCATCGTCTCGAACTCCGCGGGTTCGACGTACTCGAAGATCTCGCTCATCGGGACGACCGTCTCGTAGTTGATCCGGATCGGGTAGTCGCCGTACTCTGCGACGAACTCGTCGCGGTCCATCGGGAAGTCCTCCTCCTCGTCGACCTTGTCCGCGATGATCCGCATGTCGAACTTGCGCATCCCCTCGCTGCCCTCCTCGCCGTCGGGATCGACCGGCCAGTTGCTGCTCATACCCGGACGTGTGTAGGGGTCCCGCAAAAGGATTACTCCTCGTCGCCGTCGGTCCGCGGTCGATCGACCAGATCGACGCCGGTCAGTTCGAACCGCGCTCCGCCGTCGTCCCCCTCGGTGACGGTCACCGTCCAGCCGTGCGTGTCGGCGATCCGCTCGACGATCGCGAGTCCGAGACCGGTCCCGGCCCCGTCACCCGAGTAGCCGCTCTCGAACACCTCGTCGCGCTCGTCGGCCGGAATGCCGGAGCCGTCGTCCGCGACGAAGAAGCCGTCGCCGTCCGTGTCATCGAGTTCGCCGACGGTGAGCGTGATGTCGGCACCGCCGTGTTCCACAGAGTTACTGATGAGGTTCTCGAGGAGTTGCGTGAGCCGCGCCCGGTCGACTCGGACGACGGCGTCCGTCTCGGCGTCCAGTTCGGCGGCGTCCGTCTCGACGTGTCGCCAGCAGTCCTCGGCGAGGGCCGCGAGATCGACGGGTTCGGTATCGGGGTCCGGATCCCGCTCGCGCGCGACCGTCAAGAGGTTCTCGATCAGGACCGCCATCCGGTCGTGGGCCCACGCGACGGCCTCGAGATCCTCGTCGGCACAGTCGCAGGTCTCGCGGGCCCGCTCGAGGTGGCCCTGCGCGACGTTCAGCGGGTTCCGGAGGTCGTGGGAGACGATCCCGGCGAACCGATCGAGGCGTTCGTTCTGCGCTTTCAGTTCCCGCTCGCGGGCTTTGCGGTCGGAAATGTTGCGCAGGACGCCGACGGTCCCGCGGAAGCGGCCGTCCTCGTCCGTCGGCAGCGCCGCGATGTGGTTCTCGTTGGGGTGGCGCTCGCCGTCCCTCGCGATCGTCGCCATTTCGAACGACGCGTGATCGTGGTCGTCGTCGCCCAACAGCGCCCTGATTTCCGTCTCGGCGGTGGCGATATCCTCGTCGTCCATGATGATCGAGATGTGTTCGCCCACCAGTTCCTCGGGATCGTACCCCGTCGTCGTCTCCTCGGCGTTGATCGGGGGAACGATCTCGGTGATGATCCCCGTGTCGTCCAGCGTGTACACCTCGTCCGGAATCGTCTCGAGGATGGTCTCGTAGCGCTCGAGTTCGCGCTCGCGCGCCTTGCGCTCGGTGATGTCTCGAACGACGCCGGCGACGCCCCGGTATCGGCCGTCCTCGAGGGGCAACAGCGAGAGGTGGTCCTCGCAGCGGATCCGCTCGCCGTCGCTCGTTTCGACGGTGATCTCGTAGGTCCGCTGGCGCTCGCTGTCGTCCGAGAGCAGTGATCTGACGCACGCTTCCCCGGCGGCCACGGACGGGTCGTCGAGCAGAAACGAGACGTGGCGGCCGACGATCTCGCGCTTCTCGTAGCCGGTCATCGCGGCGTAGGCGTCGTTGACGAACGCGTAGTGGCCCGTCGAATCGACTGTGTAGACGGGATCGCCGAGGGCGTCGATGATCGTCTCGTAGCGCTCGAGGTCGCGCTCGCGCTCCTTGCGATCCGTCACGTCCCGAACCGTACAGATGAGGTCGCCGTCGTCGGTCGTCGACAGCGAGTGGGCCTCGACGAAGGTGCTGCCGTCCGCCCGCAGGCCGGTCGTTTCGCCGCGCCAGCTCCCCTCGGCCATCACCATCGGCAGGATCTCGTCGCGGACGGTCTCGATATGTTCGTCCGGATAGAGCCGTCGCCAGTGCTCGCCGAGGAGGTCCGCCGGCTCGTAGCCGTAGAGGTCGGCGTAGGCTCGATTCACGTAGACGAACCGGCCCTCATCGTCGAGCATGCCGATGCCCTCCCGTGCGGTTTCGACGGCCCGGAGCTTGCGCTCGCGTCGCGAGCGATCGCGGGCCGCCTCGACGGCCTCGAGGATCCGATCTCTCAGCGTCTCGTCCGCGCCGGTCCCGTCGCCTTTCGGCACGTAGTCCGTCACTCCGGCTCCGATCGCCTCGCTCGCGAGGGCCTCCGAGCCCGAATCGGTGTACAGGACGAACGGCACCGCCTCGTGGGTCGCTCGGACGGCGTCGAAAAACGCCAGTCCGTCCGTCTCGGGGAGTGCGTACTCCGAGACGAGACAGTCGATCTCGGTGTGCTCGAGGCGATCGAGCGCCTCGTCGGCACTAGTCACACTCAGCGTTTCGATGGGGACCGCCGCTCGCTCGAGGCACTCGGCGGTCGCGGCCGTCGACACCGGATCGGCGTCCACGTGGAGGACGCGGATCGGGTCCATCGAGACGCCCCCGGGTCGGGATTCGTCTCGAATGCTCATGGACTGTCTCTCGGGACGACGGAGATATAGATTGGGGCCAACCACGAACCGCTTTTCAAGGGCCTCGCGTCCCGTTCCGTCGAAATTCCTGGCTATCGGCCGTGGATATTTGCGGTGGAAAACGGCGCTCGAGCGGGCGGTGATCGCGCGCTGCGGCGGGGTCGCTCGTTCTCGCCCGGTCTCTTTCACGAAATTTGCAATAGATATAAGTCCTAATAGCTAAACGAATATATTGGAAGCCGATCTCCAGAAACAGGGGACGTTACTGAAACGTCCCGGGTGGAACCAGCACCCGAGACTTGGCTTCCAAGCCGAGAGGCTCGAAGCCATGATTGCGTACATTCTAGCGGGATATAAACGTCCCGCACGACCGCCGAATCGCCCGACGCGACCAGTCTCGACGTTGTCACGGAGCGCGAGCAGTGGTCGCGATGCGTAGCGATCAGGAGACGAGTGACGACACCGACTCGTCGTCACCACCCGACTGTCCGCGCTGTGGCGCGCGAGTCGCCTTCGTCACCGCCACCGGTCCCATGACGGCGTCGGCCAGTCCCTGCGGCTGTTCGGTGCCGCCGAATCTGGTCCGGCGCGAGGAGTAGGGGCTCGGACTCGAGCCCCGACGATCAGCCGGTCGTTCGGCGGTGCCGATCGAAACCACCACCCCGCCGAAAACCACCACCCCGCCGACATCGTTCGTCGGACGGCCGGTTCGGAACCGGGGCCTCGAGTATAGCTTTTCTGAACGCCATGACGGTGTCAAGGGCCTTAATTCAAGTACTAAGATCGGTGATGGCGTGACAGGGTTTATAGGTAGATACTGTCTCGATTTAGAAAATAATGGGAACGGGACAATCAACGGATGATGGGGAAAGTGGCGGTCCACCGACTGTCTATCAGGTTCCGATAAAGACGGAAGACGGACCAATTCGGACTAATTTCGAGCGAACTGTCGTCGAGGGAGTTCACCGAGACCAACTCGAAGATTTCTGTGAAATCCCGCTCGAGCACGAGACGCTCCGAGTGTGGGGTAATCGAGAGGATACACCAGCCGATACCGGAGACTATCTCTTATTCGCTGATCGCGATGGCCGCCATGACGGCGACTATACGCTTCTTGCCCGTGTGGGTTCTGCAACGATTCTAGACGAGGAGACTGCAGCGGCGTTTACGGATGCAATTGGGTGGGGAGAGGTGACGGATGTCTCGTATCCGCACGTGATGTTTCTCGACCCTGTGTACGAGACGACCCTCGATCGGGAGGACTTCTGGGAGACACTCGGCTTTCGAGGGTGGCCGAATGACACGTTCAGCGGCATCAACTTCGAGCGCGCCGAGTCGACATTCTTCTCAGAGTATAATTCGATCGACGGATTCATCGAGGAAATCCAGGGTACCAAGATCTATCCGACCGAATCGGCCAGCGAATACGAAACGCTCGAGGCTGCGATAACCGACGTTCGCACCCGGATCGAAGAGTCCTCGAAAGAGACGTCGTGGCTCAAAACTCGCCTCGGAGAGGCACTCGTCGCCGAGTGGTCGGCTGCGCTCTCCGGTTTCAAGCCGTCCGACACTGTGTCCCCGAGCACTGCCGCTACGTTCGATCAACTGCGAGGGATCTACGAGTCGATCGAGCCCGAACTCGAAGCCACTGCCGACGAACTCGGCGTAGGGTCTCACCTCTCGTTCTCATCATCGAAGGTTCTCTTTCTCTGCTGGGTACGCATTCTTCAGGAGGAGATCGACGGAGGGGCTCCGTTGAGCCAACCGCGACTGAACAGTATTCTCCGCGACACCTACACCGTGGAGGACGAGGCGACAACTTCAGTATCCTCGTCGACGGATGGCGGCCATCCAGTAGTCTCTCATATTCGGACGGCATCGCCGACTGTGTACAAGTTCACGGCTCCGTGTGACTACTGGCTAACGAGTATCGAATATGGCTCAGTGTCGTTCGGAGAAGAACATCGTGACCGGTGGGAAACCCTCTCGGAAGGTGACGTCGCTATTCTCCATTCTCGTGCGGAGCCATCGGACGAGGACCTCAGCCAACAGCCGAACGGCATACTCGGAGTCGGAATTCTTGGAAGTACGTTCGAGAAAGACGAACCGTGGTGGCGGGACGAACACGAACGTGGAGAGTCGTATCCACTGATCGCGACGTTCGATCGGCTCTTCCTCACCGGTTCAATCGACGATATCGATACGTCTCGATCAATCACTGAAAAAACGCCGGCGGAAATCGATCGAGAGTCTGCTGCACTGACCACAGATCTCCTGCCGATCACGCGAGCCAACAGTATCTGTAGCGATGTAGCCGATACCGAATTCCCGGTCCAGTCACTGTACGCGACCTTTCGAACTGACGACGGTGCGATCGATTACGAACGACCAGTGGCACTCATCGATGCGATTGCGGACGAATTGAACGAAGTTCCGACGGTCAACGTTCACAAATCGTATCAAGGATCGATTCAGTCCGACCCGTTGGATGGCCTCTACTTCCCGGGTGATCAGGGTGACCGGATTCTCGAGCAGATCACGACGGCCCTGCAATCCGGCAAACACGTCCTCCTGACTGGACCACCAGGAACCGGGAAGACGGAGATCGCTCGTCGAGTCTGCACCTCACTCGCGAAGAGCCATCCGTATCTCTACTCTGATTTCGAAATGACGACAGCGACTGCCGACTGGTCGACGTTCGATACGGTCGGCGGATACATGCCGAACGAATCCGAAACCAGCGGTGACGACCTCGCGTTCACCCCGGGGATCGTCCTCAATCGCCTCAAAAACAACCAGACGGATTCTCAGTCGAACGAGCTACTCATCATCGACGAACTGAATCGTGCCGACATCGACAAAGCGTTCGGCCAGCTTTTCACGGTCCTCTCGGGGCAGTCGGTTCAGCTTCCGTATACGAAAAACGGCCGCGAGATCGAAGTGACGACCATCAACGACATTTCCGGTCACCCGGCGGACCACCAGTACCTCGTTCCGAATTCGTGGCGGATCTTCGCGACGATGAACACCTACGACAAGACGTCGCTCTACGAGATGAGCTACGCGTTCATGCGTCGATTCGCATTTATCCGCGTTCCTGCCCCTGAACTTCCCGAGGATCGAGCAGACGAAGACCAGTTAGAGGAGATGGTCTACGACTACGCGGATGCGTGGGGCCTCGACCTCAATCGCCCCGAAGCGATGGCCATCGGTCGCGTCTGGCGGGAGACGAACAACGCAGTGGAGGAACGGGCGATCGGCCCTGCGATCATCGAGGATATCCTCCGATACGTCAATCAGCATCCCGAGGACGAACTCGAGTACCATCTCACGCAAGCAGTCATCAGCTACGTTTTCCCGCAACTCGAGGGCGTCCCGAAGCGTCGAAAGATCGTCCAAGAGATAGCCGCTGTCGGAGAAATCGACGAAGCGCTGCTCGAACGTGCGGCGCGAGAGATGCTTCAGGTGAGCGTTGTAGAGAATGAATAGGAACGAACTCCTCGATCAGCTTACCGAGGATATCCTCGCTCACGTGATGCGAGGGTCATTCCCGGAGCGCGAACTGGCGCAATCAATCAAACCGGACCAACTGGACGACCGGTTCGAGGAGTACGAACTGCTCCTCGATCTCCACTTCGTTCTCAAATCGGATGTCGTCTCGTTCGTCAGAGAGCTTTCGAAACGTCTGCGGAACATCCGAACGGAAACGCAAACGGTGTCACGGACACGGCGTGGTTCCGTCGACGGACGAATCAACTGGGGAGCGACCATCAAAAAACGCTATTCCGAACATCCTCGGGACAGGTCCATCTTCGTCTGTGACAACCGGTCGATAGACTACGATATTCCCGAAAATATCGTCCTCAAACGGTTGATATCGATCATTCACACGACGATCCGAGAGGCCGAAGAATACCTCCGGGGCGAGTACGAGTGGGTTCAGGAGACCTGGAAAGGAAACGAGAACCTCATCGACGAGTTGCAACGAATCGTCGAGCGAAACGTCCACGTTCGTCGGATTCGGGATCCAGATGCGTACGAGCCGACCGAGCGGATGCTTACGACTGCCGCTAATTCGCGACAAGAGGTATACCGCGAGGCCGCATCCCTTCTCAAATCTCGGGAGCGATTGTTCGAGGGAGACGCAGACGAAATTAGGACGTTACTCGAGGAAACGGCGATCGCACCTGATGACCAAGACTCGCTCTTCGAACTCTTCGTCCTCTTTCGATTCGTCGCGACGCTCGAGCGGCTACAGGAGAGTCAGCCGGAATTCAAAACGATCGCGACTGGTCGGCAAGAGGTGGCTCGATTCGATGGTGACAAGCAGATCGCACTCTATCACGATAATTCCGCGTCTGATCGGAACCTCTCGTTCGTCGCAGTTCCCGACGAAGAGCAAGAGCAGCTCTCACGGACCGACGAAGTTCAGCTCACGGCACAAGATATCGCGAGCGATTACTTCGGTCAGGACTTTCGGAATCATACGGGTCGTCCCGACGTAATCGTCCTCGAGATCATCTCCGAATCCGAGGATCAGCACGAGTATCTAATCGTAGAAGTGAAGAACAGTACCAACACGGACACGATCCGCCGTGGAATCAAGGAAACGCTGGAATATCTCGCGTTTCTCCGGGTCAATGGGGACTACGTCTTCGGTCGTGACGATGAGGACTATTTCGGATCCGGGTGGAACGGACTGCTGGTCGTTCAGGATCTCGACGACGAGACTGCCTCGTTCGAGACGCAATCCGACAATCCGGTCACGATCCTCCAAGCAGCGGAGTTAGAAGAGCAGTTAGCCGCCGTGCTGCGCGAAATTCTGTAGGCTCTCTTGAGGTTCTGAATGCGTCCGTTCGACGTAGTGTACCGTCGTCGAACGCGAACGGTAGGTGAACGCGGAAATATAGTTCTCAGTCGTCGGCCGTCTTCTCTGCCTGCTCGCCCAACACTTCCTCGCGGTGCTCGTCCAGCAGCGGCGCGCGACCGCGGGGCTTCGGTTCGGTCTCGCTCATCTTGATCGGGTTGCCCGCGATCTCGACGTCGCGGTCGGCACCGGGCTGTTCGACGGGGACGAGCATGTCTCGAGCGTGGACGTGCTCGTCGTCAAAGATCTCTTCGGTGGTCTGGACGGGCGCGGCCGGGACCCGGCCCTCGAGGCTGCCGACGAGTTCGTCGTTGGTCTGCTCGAGGGCCCAGTCGGCGATTTCGTCCCGGAGGGCCGCGCGGTGCTCGAGGCGTTCCGCGGTCGTGGGATACTCTTCGGCGAGGTCCTCGCGGTCCATCACGGCACAGAGTTCGGCCCAGTGGTTGTCGTTGAACGCGGCGATGACGGCGTAGCCGTCGGCGGTCTCGAAGGCGTTGTAGGGGAACAGCGTCGGGTGGGAGTTGCCCCGACGGGTGGGGGCCTCGCCGGTGTAGGACTGCTGGTAGACGGCCCGTTCGGTGAAGCTGAGCATCGAGTCGTACATGGCGGTGTCGACGTACTGGCCCTCGCCGGTCTGTTCGCGGTGGTTGACCGCCGCGAGAATGCCGATGCAGTTCAGCGTCGCGGTGAAGAGGTCACCGACGCCGGGGCCGGTCTTGGTCGGCGGGCCGTCGGGCTGGCCGGTGGTCTCCATGACGCCGCCCAGCGCCTGCGCGATGAGGTCGAAGGAGGGCTGGCCCTGCCGGTGGGTCTCGCCCGTGCGCGGGTCGCCGAAGCCGCGGATCGAGGAGTAGATGATCTCCTCGTTGTACTCCGTGAGGGTCTCGTAGCCCAGATCGTACTTCTCCATCGTCCCGGAGCGGTAGTTCTCGACGACGATGTCGGCCTCTTCGACCAGCGAGAGGAAGTCCGCGCGGTCCTCGTCGTCGCCGAGGTTCAGCTCGATGCTGCGCTTGCCGCGGTTGACGCTCTGGAAGTAGCCGCCGTAGGCCTCCTCGTCGGGATCGTCGACGAACGGCGGGTTCGACCGGATCATGTCGCCGCCCGGCCGCTCGATTTTGACCACGTCCGCGCCCATGTCCGCGAGCAACATCGTGCAGTACGGCCCAGCCAGCACCTGGGTCAGATCCAGCACGCGAAGGTTCGAGAGTGCTCCCATCTGTACGACCTCCTTCCCAAACCAGTACCAAAACCCTTACCATCGATCATGAAGTTGATTCCGAGTACCACAGTCCGTGTGAACACCCGACATAGGAACGCTGTTAGGGTCCTTAAGGAGTATTATCATGGAAGATCATTAGGTTTATAGGGTGGTTCCTCATGGTTTTGCATACGATGTCCCAAACGGTCGTCCTCGGCGTGATCGGCTCGGATGCCCACGTCGTTGGCATCACAATCTTAGAGCAAGCCTTCAGTGCAGCCGGCTTCGATGTCGTGAACCTCGGCGTCCAGACCTCCCAGGAGGACTTCGCCGAAGCCGCCAAAGCCCACGACGCGAGCGCTGTACTTGTCTCCTCGCTCTACGGTCATGCCGAGCAGGACTGCCAGGGATTCCACGGCGTCCTCGAGGACGCGGGCGTCGACGCGGTCAGCTACATCGGCGGCAACCTCGCCGTCGGCCAGGACGACTTCGAGCAGACCCGGCGGACGTTCCGGGAGCTCGGGTTCGACCGCGTCTTCGATTCCGAGACCGATCCCGAGGACGCGATTGCTGCGCTCCGCGAGGATCTCCAGATCTCACCGACGGAGTCGGAACGGGCGACTATCAGTTCGTAGATGCCCAGATGATACGAGACGAACGCATTCCATCCGACGAGCTACGGCGTATCGACGAGGAAATTCGGTCGAATTGGCCGACGGGCGCGGACGTCGACTTCGAGGACGCCATCGAGTACCACGAATCGCTGCCGGACCACAAGCGATTCGCGGACGTCCTCGAGTCGGCCGACAAGCCCCTCCTCCAGCCCCGGGCCGGCGTGCCCCGGCTCGACGACCAGATCGAGCTTCTGCAGTACCTCCTCGAGGAGGGACAGGCGGACCTCCTCCCGACGACGATCGACTCGTACACGCGCGACAACGAGTACGAGAAGGCCCAGCAGGGCCTCGACAAGGCCCTCGAGACGGGCGACGACACCCTGAACGGCTTTCCGGCCGTCAACCACGGGGTCGACGGCTGCCGGGAACTGATCGACGCGGTCGATGCGCCGATCGAGGTCCGCCACGGCACACCGGACGCTCGGCTGCTCGCGGCGATCACCTTCGCCGGCGGCTTCCAGAGCTTCGAGGGCGGCCCGATCTCCTACAACATTCCGTACACGAAGCGCCACGGCCTCGAGGAGACCATCGAGAAGTGGCAGTTCGTCGACCGCCTCGCGGGGGCGTACACCGAACGCGGCGTGCGGATCAACCGCGAGCCGTTCGGCCCGCTGACCGGCACCCTCGTCCCGCCGTCGATCGCGATCGCGATCATGATCGTCGAGGGCCAGTTAGCGGCGACGCAGGGCGTGCGCTCGATCACGCTCGGCTACGGCCAGGTCGGCAACATTGTGCAGGATGTCGCCGCGCTGAACGCGCTCAAGAAGTTGGGCAACGAATATCTGCCCGACGAGGTCGTCGTCACCACCGTCTTCCACGAGTGGATGGGCGGCTTCCCGCCGGACGAGGCGCGGGCCAACGGCGTCATCAGCCTCGGCGGCATGACCGCTGCCATCGCACAGCCGGACAAGGTCATCACCAAGTCGCCCCAGGAGTTCCAGGGGGTGCCGACCATGGAGGCCAACTCGGCCGGTCTGCGCACGACGCGGCAGGTCATCGACATGGCCATCGAACAGAAGATTGACATCGACGGCATCGAGGAGGAACAGGACCTCATCGAGCGCGAGACCCGGTGTCTGATGGACACTATCTTCGAGCACGGCGACGGCGACGTCGTCCAGGGGACGCTCAAGGCCTTCGACTCGGGGGCGCTCGACGTGCCGTTCGCACCCAGCGACAGCGCGGCGGGTGCCGTCCTGCCCGCCCGAGACGACGACGGCCGCGTCCGCATCTTCGAGTGGGCCGACCTCGAGATGGACGACGACATCAAGGAGATTCACAAGGCTCGACTCTCGCAGCGCGCCACGACCGAGGGCCGCGACCAGTCGTTCCGGATGGTCGCGGACGACGTCGACGCGATCAGCGACGGAAAGCTCATCGGCCGACCACAGGGGGACGTCTAACATGGAGATTACAGGAATACATGCCACGCCCGGCTACTCCGGGTTCTTCTTCGACGACCAGCGCGCGATCAAGCAGGGGGCAGAGCACGACGGGTTCACCTACGAGGGCGAGCCCGTCACCGACGGCTTCGACGAGATTCGACAGGCCGGCGAGACGATCATCGTCGACGTCGAACTCGCCGACGGTACCGTGGTGCGGGGCGACTGCGCTGCGGTCCAGTACTCCGGTGCCGGCGGGCGCGACCCGCTCTTTCAGGCCGAGGAGTACGCCCCCGTCATCGAGGGCCCCGTCGCCGACGCGCTCGAGGGCCGCGACGCGACCGACTTCCTCGCGAACGCCGAACTGCTCGAAGAGATGGAAGTTGCGGGCGATCGGCTCCACACGGCGATCCGCTACGGCGTCTCGCAGGCGCTGCTCGCCGCCGCCGCAGAAGCCGAGAACACGACGCGCACGGACGTGATGGCCGACGCGCTCGGCACCGAGCCCGCGACGGAGCCGGTGCCCGTCTTCGGGCAGTCCGGCGACGACCGCTACAACAACACGGAAAAGATGTTCGTCAAGGGCGTCCCGGTCCTGCCCCACGCGCTCATCAACAGCGTCGAGAAGATCGGCGAAAACGGGGAAACGCTGCTCGAGTACGTCGAGTGGCTCACCCAGCGCTCCCAGGAACTCGGACCGGACGGCTACGAACCCCGCTTCCACATCGACGTCTACGGGATGATCGGGGAGATCTTCGGCGCGCCCTACGATCGCGACGAGGTCGTCGATTACTTCGCCGCGCTCGAGGCGGCCGCGGCCCCCTACCCGATCCAGATCGAGGGGCCGATGGACGTCGGGAATCGTGCGGACCAGATCGACGCGATGGTCGAACTCCGGGAGGGGCTCGCCGACGCCAACGTTGGCGTCGACATCGTCGCCGACGAGTGGTGTAACACCTTCGAGGACGTCCAAGCGTTCGTCGACGCGGGCGCGGCCGACCTCGTGCAGGTGAAGACGCCCGATCTGGGCGGCATCCACCGGAGCGGACAGGCCGTCCGCTACTGCGAGGGGACCGACACCCGCGCCTACCTCGGCGGCACCTGCAACGAGACGGAAACCTCCGCGCGGGCCTGCGCCCACGTCGCGCTCGCGACGAATGCCGCGCAGGTGCTCGCAAAGCCCGGCATGGGCTTCGACGAGGGCTACATGATCGTCGAGAACGAGATGCGACGGACGATCGCCCGACGGAACCGCGAACAGCAGCAGACCGACACCGACGAGATTACCGCAGATGACTGATTGGACCGATCCCGACACGTTCGCACAGGCGCTCGAGCAAGTCGAGACCAAGGAGAAGGGCAACTGCTTCGAGGACTTCGAGGAAGGGGACGTCATCGAGCACGACCCCGGACTCACGCTCACGGAGTGGGGCAACGAACAGTGGATGAGCCAGACGCTCAATCACGACCCCGCCTACTGGCGGACCGACGCCGCCGAGGAACGCGGGTTCGACGAACCGCCGATCCACCCGGACTACCTCACCGCCGCGACGCTGGGCATCACCGTCGAGGATCTGAGCGAGAAGGGTGGCTACTTCCTCGGGCGGACCGACGTTCGCTTCCCCGAAGCGCCGGTCCACGCCGGTACCGAACTCCACGTCGAGAGCGAGGTCGTCAACTGCGCGACCTCGAGTTCCCGACCCGAGTACGGTATCGTCTCGTGGCGAACCCGCGGGAGGGACGCCGAGACCGGTGACGTGCTCTGTTCCTACGAACGCACGAACATGATTCCGCGCCGCGAGCCCGTCGCGACGGACGGCGGCGGTGCTGCAGCGGCCGAAGGGGACGGCGACGACGGCCCCGAACTCCCCGAGGAGTTCATCGCACCCGAGGGCGGCTACTACGAGGACTTCGTCGCGGCGCTCGAGGAAGCCGAGGACGAGAACGCCGCCGTCGCCTACCGGCACGAGCGCGGCCGGACCCAGGACGACGTCACCGTCGCCTCGCTACCGCTGGCGACGCTCAACACGGCGAAACAGCACCACAACGTCGACGTGATGTCCGACTCGCCGTCGGGCGACATCGTCACCTACGGCGACGTGACCCGATCGACCGCGCTGGGCCACGCCCGTTCGGACGAGGAGACCTGGCGCGAGGTCGGCTTCGACGACGAATCGTTCCACACGTTCGTCGCGGTTGGTGACACCGTCTACGCCTTCACGCGCGTGCTCGAGGCCGAGGAGGACGCTTCGAGCGAGCAGGCTGGCACCGTCACTTTCGAGCACATCGCGTTCAACCAGGACGACGAACCCGTCTACTCGGGGACGCGAACCGCGGAGATTCGAAAGCGTTCTAACTAACACGATCGATCATAATAAACGACCGCAGACAATCACGAACTCAGACACTGACACATGACTGACGACATTCGACTCTGCCGCACGTTCCAGACCGCACCGGCCGCCGTCCCGAAAGACGACTCGGCGAAGTATCTGACCTCCGCGCTCGAGGCGGAGGGGTTCCAGGCACCCGACTGGCTCGTCCCCGACATGGAAGACGGGACGGCACCGGACATGAAAGCCGAGGGGCTCGAGAACACCATCGAAAAGGTTCCCGAGTACGACTTCCCCGGCGAAATCTGGCCCCGCGTCGAGTGGAGCTACGAGGACGAGGAGTACTGCGAGAAGGGGCGCGACCAGATCGACCGGCTCGTGGGCGAGATCGGCGACGAGATCGACGGCGTCGTCGTCCCCAAGGTCGGCCGCCTCGAAGACGTGAAACGCGCCGCCGAGGTCGTCGCCGAGGCAGAGGCCGAACACGGCTACGACGACGGCTCGATCGGCCTCTCGATCATCATCGAGACCGGCCGCGCCCGCTCTGACCTGCGCGAAATATCCAAGTTCGGCGAGGACTCTCGCCTCACCGCGCTCGTCTTCGGCCCCGTCGACTACGCCGCAGAACTCGGTGGCCGCGACCTCGGCGACGGCATGCCCCGTTGGGACGGTCTCCTCGAGGCACTCTCGAACGAAGCCAGCGCCGGCGGCCTGCTCTCGATCGGCGGTCCCTTCGACGACCTGTTCAAGGAACGCGCCGGCCTGACCTACTACAACGCTGATGAGTACGCCGACCAGGTCGAACACGAAGCACAACTCGGCCTCGACGGCTCCTGGTCGCTCTACCCCAAGCAGACGATCCAGGCCAACACCGTTCACATGCCCACGCCCGAGGAACTCGAGCGCGACGTCCACAAGATCGAGCGCTTCAACGAGGCCAAACGCGAGGGCACTGGCGCGGTCACCATCGACGGCCAGATGGTCGACGAGGCCACCTTCAAGAACTTCCGCAACACTGTCCAGCAGGTCCGTGCGATCGACGACATCCGCCCCGCACAGACCGAGGACTACTACGACGCGGACCTGCTCTCTCGAGCGCGCGAGCTCGAGCTGTCCTACCGCTGACGGCTCGGGCCGGCCCTGGACTCGTCGGCTGACCGTTCTCGTATTTTCGCTTCGGCATCGGTTTTCAGTCGATGAGCTGTCGGTCTCGACTCTGTGACGCTCCGGCTCGATGAACAAGACTGCGGTGGCGTGCGCTGGCTACCGCCCGAGCGATAGCGAGGGCGGTCGGTGACGCCGCACGAGGGACGAGCGAGTGAACGACGTGAACGAGTGAGTCGGCTGGGGAGGGCGTGGTGATTCCCCGTTGCCACGATAGCAGAACGCTCCTCTTCCCAGTGCGACGAAACTGCTTCGTTTTCGTCTTCGTGACTTCAGTCGTCGTATGCTCTCGCGGAAAACGGTGGAGATGGGATTTGAACCACGGTCGGAGCGAAACTCCCCCCTGATTCAAATCCCACCATTTCCGCTTCGCTCCTCACGTCCGTTCGTCGCAAAAGCGGTGGGGATGGGATTTGAACCCATGAGGCTTGACAGCCACCTGCTCTCAAGGCAGGCGCGTTGGGCCGCTCTGCCACCCCACCGCGAAGTTCCACTTCGCCCCGACCACGTCTTGCGATTTCGTGGCTTCAATCCACGAAACCATGACGGACCACTCGGACCATCGAGGCTAAACTGAACCGACCCTCAGAGGCCCAAATCGCCGTCAACGGGGCGTGTTACTATGTCTACGCCCGAGAAAGTTGAAGGTATCGTTCTTATTCCCGGTCCCTCTCGGGATTACCTCAATGAACGGCAATTAATCGCCTACACTGGGCACCGGAAAAAGTACATCAAGTGGCTCGCTCGCATGGGCAAAGCTCTCGACAAGCTCGAGTGTCGCCTGTTCAGTTGAGGCGAGAATTACATCTCCCGACTCAGCTATCTGTTTTCGACTTCGTATGCGTTCACGAACCTATCCAATGCCTCTCGGTAATTCTGCCGTTCGAACATATAATTTTGATAGATTATTTGACTTGAATGCCAGTTATGATTGGCATATTGAAGGCTATTTAGGTCCGCATGTAATGCTATCTCGTACCATGGGGCAGAAAACACGCCGGGGATTGCTAACAGCAATTGGCACAGGAATCACCACAACGGGAATCGTAGTCGCTGGTGACCACCAACAGGTTGAGGCGAAGAAAGGAGTCGTCATCCGACTGCAGTGTAATCGTGTTCGAGTAACAGGGAACCCCAATCGAATCGATCGGATCGAAGTTTTCGCGCGGGGACCGCAGGAGGGCGGTAATTTCTCTCAGCCAGCTCTGCCATTCGACGAACGGTTCGAGCATACAGTCACAGCTGTCGTGGTGTACAATAAGGGAGGAAAAATAGTTAACTCAGTATCAAGCCAGCTCGATTGCTAAAATCACCACCTGAGTAGCGATTTTTCGAAGTCACTCGAGTTTAGGACCGTGCTGCTTCCGTCGCCCTTTCGCCGGAAAAACGCTCGAAGCGGAACCGGTTCCTCGCTTGTCGCTCCGGGAAGCCAGTGACCGAGGCCTCACAAGTGGATCGGGGCCGTGCTAACGGGTTCAAGTGTCCGAATATCGTCCATATCTCACTCAATGCTTGGCTTCGATCCACGGGGGTCGGACGTACTAAGATTCAATTATTCATACATGTTAGATTCAACTAATTGTGTATGGGTGATGATGAGAACCATGATGCGCAGGCCGATGTTAATTCCGCTCAAAGGGAGTCGTCTGAGAAGGGACCCTGTACTAATGGTTCAAAATCAGTATCAATTTGAAAAGGTCACTGAATATTATAATTCGGAGGGAATCTACGAGAGATACGTACAGGATGCGACGAAAGGGCTGACCGACAAAGAGCGACAAGCTATCGGTCAATACTTCGCCGTCGATGGGGGGATGGTACTGGATCTCGGATGCGGAACTGGCAGGACGACGGCGGTGCTTGATGAAATGGGATTTGACGTGATCGGAGCCGACCTCACCGAATCCTATCTCGAGGTCGCACGCGAAGTGACTTCGGATGTAGAATTCTGCGTCAGCGAGGCGATGTCGTTACCGTTTGACGACGAGACGTTCGACTATGTCCTGTTCTCATATAACGGAATCGACCATATTATCCCGGAAGGAAAGCGGTACATGACATTACTGGAGATTCGACGAGTGCTGAAGCCAGAGGGGATATTCCTATTCAGCACACATAACTTCTGGAGTTTGGTAGGATTCAATCCGTTGAACACGCAACAGATACTACGAACTCTCGCCTTTTGGCTGGTAAACATCCATCCCCGATGGCTATTGACGAGGTACAAGATGGACAACGCCGTGCAACAGGGTCCGCTACCGAATTATTATATCAGGCCCACAGCGCAACGGCGACAATTGAAAGCCTGCGGATTCGAAGTGATTGAGACGGTTGGAACGAACAGGTCTCTCCGGCAGAAATTCCATCGGTGGCACTATTATGTCGCACGGAAAATACGGAACGGACGCTAACCCCGTTTGTATGGTACTCGAATCCAAACCCGTAGATCACCCGGATTGTCTCCGCAGTTCTCGTTATTGGTCGTTACTTGCACTCCGCCAACTCCAGTCACTTGCTGCCGAAGGCGGCCCTGCTCTCGAGGCAGGCGCGTCGGGCCGCTCTGCCGTCATATCTCACTCTCCGTTTTGCCGCACGTTCCGAACGGATCGTCAGTCTATTCGCGCTCGAGGCCGCCGCCCTCTCCCACTGTGATTCCCAGCTCGTCGACCAGCGCCGCCGTCGCCTCAGCTCCCGGCCGCTCGGCCGCCCGTCGGGCCTCGAGTCCAGCGGTGGTCGCTCGCAGTCCGGCCGGCGTTGCGACGGTCGGAAGCATGGGCGCGAAGCCGACGCCGAGGCCGGCGTCCGACGTTCGCCGGGCGAGCGTCGACAGTTCGGGCGTCGCGTACGCGTCGGTGAAATCGATCGGCTCCGCGAAGCCCGCGAAGTAGACGCTGCCCTCCGTGGACGGTCCGAGCACGACCTCGTGACGGCGAAGCGACATCGCCGCCCCGTCGATTTCGGTCCGGTCGACCAGCGGGACCGTCGGCTCGAGCACCCCCACGCTCTGGGCCCCCTCCCGCTCGAGCAGGTGCGTGACGGTGTTGCCGACGCGAGCGGCGCGGCTCGAGCCAACCTGTCGTTCGAATCGGATCTCGGCGTCCTCGCCGAGCGCGTCGAGGGCGAGCGCCCGGACCTCGGCCTCGGGATCACCGTCCGTGTGGTCCTCGGGCAGTGTCTCCGCGTCGCGGTAGTTGAGCAGGAGGTCGCCGCCGCTCTGTGCGACGGCCCAGCAGACGTCGGCGACGGCGGCCTCGTAGAGCGACACGGCTTCGGCTTCGGTCAGTGGCGATCCGTCGGCGAGCGACGAGAGGACGAGTCCGTCGCGCGGCGGATCGACCGGAACGACGACGATCATGCACCCTACTCCGAGCGCGCGGTCCTTGAACGCGGCGCTTCCGGGGGTCGAGGGACCGAACCCGACGAGAAATGAAGATGAATTATAACGGTGTAGCGCCTCCGGATCGATATGGACGAACGGTCGATCGCCGGACTGCTCGCGACGCTCGTGATCGCCGCGCTGGCAGTTCTGGGCGTCTACGGGTTCAGTACTGGGTATCTGATCAACTCTCCCGGCGACTTCTTCGCGCCGACGATCGGCGTGCTCGCCGTCGCGGTCATCGCAGTCGGGGCGTTGATCGCCTCGGGCGTCGGCTCGAAACGCTGGCGCGAGAATCCGTACTGGTGAACTACCCCACCCTACTCAGCCGCTGGTGCGGCTTCGTTGAGGGTGGGGATTCCTGTTTCTATGACGCGCTTTGCAGACACCGAATGGGTGTCCGTAGGGAGCGCAGTCTCCACAGGCGTGTCTTCGGGCCATCCCAGCCCTAGTTCAGAAAAGCCGCGCTTGAGGACGTTCATCGCCGCGTTCGCGTCCCGATCACACTCGAACCCACACGACGGACAAGAGTGTTCTCGAACCCAGATGGGTTTCGCCGTCTCCACAGTACACTTCGCGCACTCCTTCGTCGTTCCTGCTGCTTCCACCTGAACGACGTGACAGCCGTACAAGTCTGCCTTGTATTCGAGGAGAGTGATAAACTGACGCCACGCCGCGTCCTGCGTGTTGCGAGCGTTCTGTGACTGCTCCAACATCCCCTTCACGTCCAAGTCCTCGACGAACACAGCATCGTACTCGCAGACGAGCCACGTCGTGATTTTGTGCTGGTAGTCCAGCACCTTTCGACGGATGTGTCGCTTGACCGTCGCCACTTCTCGGCGTTGCTTCTCGTAGTTGTTCGACCCCTTCTCCTTCCGCGACAACTTCCGTTGCTCGTGGCGGAGACGGTCGTATTCATCTTCGAGGTCAAGCCAGTCCACGGTCTTGCCGTCGCTAGTGTGAATGTAGTTCTGGATGCCGAGGTCAACGCCGACGCTGTTGCTCGCGTCGAGCGAATCAACCGGGGATTTCTCGGGAAGGTCGGCCTCGTCGGTTTCGAGGGCGAAGGAGACGAACCAGTCGCTAGTTGACTCTTTCTTGACCGTGACTTCTTTGATGTCGGCTTCGTCGGGGATTTCGCGGTGGTAGCGGATCGGGATGTCGCCGATTTTAGAGAGCCAGAGCGTCGCGCGTCGGCCACTCGTGTTTTTGAGTTCGAAGCCAGACTGCGAGTACGTCATACTCTGGAACTCCTGTGGTGACTTCCACTTGAGCTTCCCGACCTTGCGTCCGTTTTGCTTCTGCTCGGAGAGTCCGTTGAGGTTCTGGTAGAACCGAGTGACAGTTCGTTGCAGTGCTTTGGAGTTAACTTCCGCGAAGACGGGGAATTCGTCTTTCCAGTCGGTGAGTCGGTAGTGGTGTTTGTACGCGGAACCGATGTCGTCGACGTCCACGTTCTCGTATTCGTAGAGAGTGTAGTTGTACGCTTGGCGATGAATGTCGATGTGAGAGTCCAGTGCAGCCGCTACCTGTTGTCTCGGGTATGCGGGGTAGCGGTGACTGTACTCCATCGCTATCCCTTGATTAGAGATGTGTTAACTTAATGGCTTGTACTGTCGTGCGGCGATTCATCCCCTCCCTACTCGCTCCTTGAGGAAGGGGCATTCTCGCATCAATTCTGGTAATCGACCGCGGCTGCCGCCGACGCCTCACCGTTCCCGCCGTCCCTTCGTCTGCCGATAGTCCGACGCCATCAGTTCCGCGAACGCCTCGAGCCACGCCTGCGTCTGTGCGTCCGTCTGCTCGCGCGGGTCGATCATGGGAACGAGTTCGAACCCGCGGCCCCGAATCCGCGTCGCGTGATCGTCGGGGAGCGCGAGGTCCTCGGCCGGCGTCGTCGTGTACTCGAGGCCGAGTTCGGTCAGCGCGCGCTCGCCGACGGGGACGAGAATTTCGGGGTTGATCATCCGGATCTCGGCGTTGAGATAGGGCTCGCAGTTGCCCACCTCCTCGTCGGACGGCCGCCGGTCGGGATCGCGACAGCGCGTGAGGTTCGTCAGGTAGACGTTCTCGAGTGCGGGCTCCCCGATCGGCGAGGTCACGTCACAGAGACCGAGGCGCTCGAGCATGCGTCGCAGTCCGCCGTCGCCGTCGCTACCGCCCGCGCCGGCGAAGGGGACGCCGGTCTCGTCCGCCCGCGCCGTCGGTCGCTCGCCGACGAACAGGAAGTCCGCGCCGACATCGCCGTAGCCGTGGACGACTCGCGTGCGCGTCTCACAGAGCGCCGGACAGTTCCGACACTCCTCGTCCATGCCGTAGGGGTTCGCTCGAGACCGTTGATTCGCGTCCACAGTCGCATCTCGAGGGGCAGACCCAAAAGCGACGCGCCCGAGCAGGATCGATCGAGCGTCGGTCGAGATCGGTCCGCCTCGAGACGGCGTCAACGCCGACGAGGACCGTTCGCGAAAAGTGTCGTATCGTGCTGTAGGGCCGATCCACCGGCGGCGTGGTTACTTCTTGGACTGGGCGGCCTCGATCCAGTCGTTCGCTCGGTCGTCCGAGATGTCCGCCGCCTCGGCGACGGTCCCCGGCTCTGCATCGGCGAGATCGGCGACGGTCTCGATGCCCGCGTCGGCGAGTCGATCGGCGTACGTCTGGCCGACGCCCTCGAGAGTCTGGAGGTTCTGCTGGACCGCGTCGACGTCCCGGTCGGTGGCCGTTTCGATCGCGCTCGCCGTTTCGTCGGCGATGTCTTCGGTCGCTTCGGCGGCCTCACCGACCAGATCCTGTGCACCTCGCTGGGTCGTTTCGGCGACCGCTTCGGTCTGGCTCTGGGACGTCTGGACGGCGGATTCGGTCCGCTGCTGGACGGTTTCGGCCACGTCTTCGGTCTGCTGTTGGACGGTTTCGGCCGCGTCCTCAGCGCGGCGGACGCCTTCGACGGTCTGCTGTTCGGTCTCTCGCTGTGCCTCGAGCATCGATTCGGTCGAGTCTACGAGCAGCTGCCGTTGTTGGTCGGTTAGCTCGCCGACCGCTTCGATGAACTCCGCTTCGAACTCGTTCCAGGCTTCGGTCTGGGCTCGTTCGAACTCCCCGAACTGCTCGTCGACGGTCGATCGGACGTCGAATCCGTCCCCGTCGAGCGCCGACTCGAGGGCGTCGAACTGCGCGCGGAGTAGCTGCTGAAACAGATCCGTCGACTGTTCGAACTGTTCGTTCAGCAGGTGTTGGGTCTGTGCCGCCCCGTCCTCGAACTGTTCGTCGACCGTCGACCGGACGTCGTACTCGTCCTCGTCGAGCGCCGACTCGAACGCGTCGAATTGTGCGTCGAGGAACTCGCGGACGAGTTCGGTTCCCTGCCGCTGAGCGCTTCGCTGGGCCGCGAACCCGTTCCGAAGGAACGTCTCGGTGGCGTTCTCCTGTAGTTCGAGACCTTGCTCGAACAGTTTTCGGCTCTGCGTGATCGACTGGCGTTGCAGCTCGAACGTCGCTTCGATGGGGGTCGTCGCGTCAGTCATGGGTTGATGAGTGCAGTGACGAGCGTCGGGTCCCGTCTCCGCCACTCGGACGAACAGTGACCAGCGGGATATGTTCTGACCCTAAATGGTTTTAGATGGTCTCTGATACCGCTCTACGGTTCGACGCTGATCGCAGATCGGAGCTGCTTCTCGAGGACCGGGAACACAGATGAGGTCGCTCGCCCGGCCCGACGCGTGTCGGGACCGGAAAATACCAGTTCAGCGATCGAGTCCGCCGCGCTCGGTGACCTCGAGAATGAACTTCACGTTGCGGACGATCTCCTCGGGCGAGGTGTCTTCGCCCTCGTCGTAGAGGTCGCTGGTCCGGTAGAGAATGTTCGCGAGCTGTTTGCTCTCGCTCGTGTCCCCGCGAACGTCGTCGGCGATCTCGCGGAGACGTTCGACCCGCTCTGGGTCCGGATCGAACCCGGCGTCCGGATCGGTGCCGCCGTCCGCCACGGTTCCGTTCTCCTCCCCGTTTCTGCCATCTCCGCCGTCACCGCCGCTGCTCATCGATCGGGCGAGGCGGCCTCGTTACGGCGGCTCTGGGAGATCCCCTGCCGGTGGACGATCCCGGTGTTGTTGGCGACGTTCTCGGTGATCGTTCGCAGGGCGTCGCTGGTGCCGTCATCGTCTTTGAGGACCGTCGGCTTGCCGCCGTCGCCGCCCTCCCGGACGGCCGGATCGAGCGGGATCGAGCCGAGGAATGGGAGTTCGTGTTCCTCGGCGAACGCCTCGCCACCGCCGGAGCCGAAGATGTCGTGTTCGCCGCCGCAGTCGGGGCAGGCGAACGTCGACATGTTCTCGGCGATGCCCAGCACGACGGTGTCGTGTTTGGCGAACATCTCGAGGCCCTTGCGGGCGTCGTCCAGCGCGACGTCCTGTGGCGTCGTGACGATGACCGCGCCGGTGACGGGCATTGTCTGGAGCATCGTCAGCTGGGTGTCGCCGGTCCCCGGCGGGAGGTCGACGACGAGGTAGTCGAGGTGGCCCCACTCGACGTCCTCGGTGAGTTGCGTGATGACCTTGTGGACCATCGGACCGCGCCAGATGACGGGGTCGTCCTCGCCGGTGAGGAAGGCCATGCTCATGAGTTTCACGCCGTACTTCTCGGGCGGAACGAGGGTCTCGTCCTCGGTGGCCATCGGCGGCTCGTCGGCGTCGACCATCCGCGGGACGTTCGGCCCGTAGACGTCGGCGTCGAACAGGCCGACGCGAGCCCCGAGTTGCGAGAGGCCGGCGGCGAGGTTGACCGCGACGGTCGACTTGCCGACGCCGCCCTTCCCGGAGGCGACGGCGATGACGTTCTTGACGTTCGGCAGTACCTGTTCTTCGCTGGTGAGATCGTCGCGATCGGGCACGCTCGCGGTCAGGTCCGGTTCGAGGCCCTCGGCGGTGAGCACCTCGCGGACTTCGGCGGCGATGTCGCTCTCGCTCGGCGAGTAGGGGGCACCCAGGGCGAGATCGATATCGACCTGATCGCCATCGACGGTGATGTCGTTGACGAGTCCGAGCGAAACGATATCGTCGCCGAGTTCCGGATCCTCGACCGTGCGGAGGCGGTCGCGAACGGCGGCTTCGTCCATGTCACTAGCTACTTCCGGGCGTCGAAAAGGGTTGTGTTCGAATCCGTTCGGGTGAGACGCAGATGCTCGTGGCTCGAGCGGCGAGCCGACGATCAGTCCCGCGTGACGGGCTCGTCCCTGTCCTGCCAGATGCTCTCGCCGTCGGGAGCGCGTTGCAGGCCGATGAGACCACCGACGACGCTCGGCTCGTCGGGGCTCTCCATACGGTACAGATCGAGTGCCGTGGGGTCCTCGTACTCGGTCGCGACCACGAGCGAGATCATCTCCCGGTGGTCCGGCACGCCGTCGGGCATTTCTCCGATGGGACGGCCGTCCGCGTCGACCAACCGGCGAACGAACTCGCCGCTGTTCCCCTCCCAGAGCTTGTCGCCGTCGCGGCGAACACAGAGCACGTGACATCGATCGCTCCTGTCGAGATCGTCGGGGAACGACGTGTAGTCCATCCCCTCGAACTCGACGGGGGCGTGGTCTTCGCACATCACGATGTCGCTGGCCAGTTCGCCCTCCTCGAGGTCGCGAAACGGGTCGACGTACGTACTCCGCTGGCGTTCGATCTCGGTCCACAGGTCCGCGAGGGACTCGCCCTCGAAGAGGTAGTCGTCCGTCGACGGGGCGGGACCGGGGTCCACGTCGCTGCGGCCGCTTCCCGGTATTTCCTGTTCGCGGACGAGGACGGCTCCGTTCTCGAGGTCGCGGACGTTCCACGCTGGCGCCTCGAGTAGCCGCTCACGACCGCCAAACTGCTCGTGAAATAGCTCGCCGAACACCGTTACCCAGCCCAGCCGCTCCAGGCCGGTCTCCGGCGGGTGTCCCTCCGGATACGGATGGACGTCCCGATAGGGATAGGGTATCCATCCGACGACGAGCCACGGGTCGGTCTCGACTGTAAGGTCCGCGATCGCGTCGGCGAGCCGATCCGCACGGTTGCGGGCTGTGTCCAGCGGGATGTCGTGCTCCTCGAATGCGGATTCGTCCGGCCCGTCCAGCCAGAGTACCGTGTCCGGCTCCTCGGCTGGTGCCTCGAGATCGAACCGAACCTCGATGGGGTAGCCGTCGAGCCGGACTTCGATCCTCCCGCCGTTCCCCGTCGTGATGTCGGCGACAGCGTCGTCGAGCGCGGTGTCTGTATCGAGGCCGTTCTCGCGAAGTCGCTCGACGGTCCGGCGGACGAACGGCTCGCCGTCCGACATCTCGTCGGCGAAAAATAGCGTCCTCATCGAGTAGCTCTCTCCCATACGCCGACCTGAAGTAGTATCCTAATGACTGTTCCTCTCCCTCGGTGCTCGCGGTCCAGTCAACTTCGGTGATCCGGCGGACCGAACGCAGAGCTACGCGTTGAAATCGAACCGCGGGCCGCCGTAGGTCGGCGGATCGGGCTCGAGTTCGACCCCCTGCTCATAGCGCACGAAATTCAGATAGAACGGACGGCCGCACCCTTCGACGGGATCGCCCTCGAGGTCGGTAACTTGGCCGTCCTCGCCGCAGACGAACTCGATACCGTCCGCGGATTCGCGGTCGGGGTCGTCCGGGGCGACGTACTCCCACCCCGGCTGTTTGACCTTCGTGACCGACCGGTCCGCCAGATCCGGCGGCCGCTCGAGGCTGACCACGGCGTTGCAGTGGGGACAGGTGTACCGAACGGTGACGGTCATCGGCGGCCCTAGGGGACTCGTGGACGTAAGCCTGCGGGCAGCGGTGGGACTGTCGGTTACTCGACGCCTGGGCCGACCCCGGTACCGAGGTCCCGAACCGTTTACCCGATGGCGTCCGCACGGACGGCTATGACCGAGTTCGACCCCGAGAAGTTCGAGGAGAAGTACGTCCATTACTTCGAGGAGCTCGAAGAGGCCTACTCCGCGGCCTACCAGCAGTTACACGGCCGGTACGATTCGGACGTGCTCCGGGCCATCGATCGGCAGGTGCTGAGTGAGAGCGAACCGTTTTACGAGGGAGACGGCGAGTTCCGCGTGGCCCTCCCCGAGAACCCGCGGGAACGAGCGGGGGCAGTGGCCGACCGCGAGCAGTTCGAGCCCGTCCTCGAGGCGTTCGTCGACCGAATCGAGGGGGAGTTACGGCGGATTTTCGAGTTCGACGAGACCGCGTGACGGCGACCCAGTGAACGGCGTGCGGCGGACCGACTGAGAGCACCCGGAACACCTTTTGCGCTGACCGAAAACCATCAGAGTATGATCGACGAGACGGCCGAGGAAATCCGTGAGATGCAGACGCACAGTTCCTCGGTGGTCGCGGTCCACGCGGCCCAGGCACTCGAGGAACTGGTCGAGCGGGAGTTCGCGACCGTCGAGGAGTACACGCGCGCTCTCGAGCGCAACGGCTCCGTCCTGCGGCGGGCGAACCCGTCCCACGCCTCGCTGCAGAACGCCGTTCGGGAGGTCGTCGACGACGTGACCGACGCCGATCCCGACAGCGTCGAGGAGGCCCGACGACTCACCAGCGAGAAGATCGACGCGGTCGTCTCGCGGATCGAGTCCGGCAAGCGGCTGGCGGCCGAAAACGCCGCGGCGGTTCTCGACGACGGCGCGACCATTCTGACGCACGACTACTCCTCGACGGTGATGCAGACGCTCGAGCAGGCGACCGAGGCCGGCAAGACGTTCGACGTCTACGTCACCGAGGCGCGGCCGCGGTATATCGGGCGCAAGACCGCACGAACCCTCGCCGACCTCGACGGGGTCGACACGACGCTGATCACCGACAGTGCACACGGGATCACCCTCGAGAAGTGCGATCGGGTCGTCGTCGGTATGGACTGTATCGTCGACGAGACGCTGTACAACCGCGTCGGAACCTTTCCGATCGCGGCGACGGCAGCCCAGCGAGACGTGCCGGTTACCGTCCTCGGATCGGCCTCGAAGATCATCACCGAGGGGTTCGTCTTCGAGAACGAGTACCGGCCGGGCAGCGAGGTGCTGCCCGAGCCCGCCGACGGGTTCGACGTCGAGAACCCCGGCTACGACGCGACGCCCGTCGAGTTACTCGAGAGCGTCATCACGGACGAAGGCCGACAGGAGTTGTAGGGGCGGTCACCGACTGTCGGATCGTCACCCGCGTTCACTGAACGCGGGAACGGTTACTCGCGTTCGCCGAACGTCCGCGACGAGCCCTCGGTCGGAGCGGCCCAGTCGACCGCGTTACGGAGCACCCGCCGAATCGCCTCGTTCTCGTAGATCGGATACGTCTCGTGACCCGGTCGGAAGTAGAAGATTCGACCCTTTCCGCGCCGGTAACAGCAGCCGCTGCGAAACACCTCGCCGCCCTCGAACCAGCTGACGAACACCTGGCGGTCGGGTTCGGGGACATCGAACGGCTCGCCGTACATCTCCGACTCGGGGAGTTCGATCGACTCCTCGAGCCCGTCGACGATCGGGTGGCCGGGGTCGACGACCCAGAGTCGTTCGGTCTCGCCGTCTTCGCGATACTGGAGGCTACAGGACGTCCCCATGAGTCGCTTGAAGATCTTCGCGTAGTGAGCCGAGTGAAGCGGAATCAGGCCCATCCCCTCGAGAACGCGCTCGTGAACCCGGTCGACGACCTCGTCTCGTACCTCGTCGTGGGCCTCGTGACCCCACCACAGCAGGACGTCAGTCGATGCGAGGACGTCCTCGGTGAGCCCGTGCTCGGGGTCGTCGAGCGTCGCGGTCCGGACCGCGTGGTCGTCGGCGAGCGCGTCCGCGAGTGTCTCGTGGATGCCGTCCGGGTAGACGGCCGCGACCGCGTCGTCCTCGCGTTCGTGGCGGAACTCGTTCCAGATCGTGACGTCGACCATGGCAAATCTCTCCACCCTCCGGCGTCTTATACTGTCGGCCGGAACGGTCTGATTCGTTGTGATCGGTCCGACCGATCGGTCGCTGACCGTCGACCGGCGGTCTCGCTCGAGCGATCCGCGCGGAGACCGTTATAGTAGGATACCGGATTTTACTGATATCCACTGACCACTCTGTGGTAATAGTATAGTAATACGTGAAAGACAGGCTGATCGGACGGATTAATCGGTCACAACCCTTATTTCGATAGCCGACTGCCTCTCTCTATGGAACGGAACCGGACGCAAACGACAGCGAAATGGCTTGTTTCTCACTCTCCTGCCATCGCTACCGTGACGAAATCGGGGGGTTGGACATGATCGGCGACGGTATCGGGATCGGCATCGTCGGTCTCGGCGGAATGGGAAACCTCCACGCGAAGAGTGTTCGGGCACAGGGTGCCGACGTCGTCGCCGGCGCGGACCTCGTCCCTGAGAAACGCGACCAGTTCGCCAACGAGTTCGGCGCGCGGACCTACGAGACCCACGACGACCTCGTCGAAGACGACGCGGTCGACGCCGTCATCGTGACGACGCCCAACCGGTTCCACGAACCGATCGCCGTCGCCGCCCTCGAGGCGGGCCTGCACGTCCTCGTCGAAAAACCCCTCGCACACACTCTCGAGAGTGCGGAACGGGTCGCCGAGGCGGCGGCCCGTTCGGACGGCATCTGTATGGTCGGCTTTCACAACCGTCACGCCGCGTCGATGGCCATGTTCGACGAACAGCACGCGCGCGGCCGCTTCGGCGACCTGACCCACGTCGAGGCGAACTACGTTCGCCGTCGCGGGGTCCCCGGCCCCGGCTCGTGGTTCACCGATCCCGAGCTCGCGGGCGGCGGTGCCTTGCTCGACATCGGCGTTCACGCGCTCGACCTCGCCCTTTACGCGCTCGACTTCCCCGAGATCGTCGAAGTGAGCGGCGTCACGCGAACCACGTTCGGCACCAGCGAGGAGTACGCCGACCCCGAGGGCTTCGGCGACAACTGGGACGCCGAGGCCGAGACCTACGAGGTCGACGACTCAGTTAGCGCCTTCATCCGCTGTGCGGACGGCCAGACGGTCTCGCTCGAGGCCGCGTGGGCGACCAACCGCGAGGAGAGCATGGACTTCCGCGTGCGCGGCACGCGGTCCGGTGCCCAGTTCGACATCGGAGACACCGATCTCCGCATTCTCGAGGCCGGAACCGCCGGCTGCGACCACTACGCCGACGTCAATATGACCGGCGACTCGTCGGTGACCGGCTACGGGGAACAGGACGAACAGTTCCTCGAGGCCATCTCGACGGCGGGCGTCCCGGAGACGAACACGGTCGAGGAGGCCCTGACCGTCCAGCGCGTGATCGACGCGATCTACCGCTCGAGCGAGACTGGACGTGCGGTCCAACTCGAGGAGTCCCCGCTAGCGGAGCCCCGACTCGAGCAGTCGACGCGACTCGACTAGTCGGAATCGGTTTTCTGTGGTCTGTTTCTGACAGTTCATGTCGATCGATCACGCACCTGACGAAACGGAGAGCGGCCCGTTCGTGCCGTCACGATAGTGAGAACTGAAACTCACGCCGATCGGCGTGGCCTTCGTGCGATCGATTGCGTACTGACTTCGATGCGAACCGAGTCGACAGTGCCACCGCTTCGCATCTAAGAAAACCGGAAAATCCGCCCGTCTCGGCCGGTTTAGAGGACTTCGTCGAAGTCGTGGTGGCCGTGGATGTCGACGCCGTCGCCGGTGATTTCTGCGAGGAAGACACCGTTCCCGGAGCCGGTGTCGCGCTCGACGGCGGACTTGATGCCGCGGGCGGCGACGGTCTTTGCTTCCTCGTTGGACATGTCCGGTTCGTAGGCCTGCTCTAAGTGACCGTAAGCGAGTTGCATCCCGCTACCGGTGACGGTGTAGTCGTCTTCCATGACGCCGCCGGCGGGGTCGATGCTGTAGACGTGGCTGCCTTCATCGTCGACGCCGCCCAGAATTGGGTGGATAGCGAAGAACGGGCCGCCGCGGGCGAAGTTGCCTGCGAGCGTCGCCAGCGCGTCGATGCTCATCCCCTCGCCGCGTCGGGCTTCGTAGAGATTGACCTCGGCACGGAGCGTCGAGATGAACGACTGGGCACCGCCGACGCTGCCGACGAGCGTGAGTGCGGCGGTCGGATGAATCTGTTCGACCTTCTGGACGTTCTTGTTCGAGACGAACCGGCCGCCGAGGCTGGCGCGCATGTCCGTCGCGATGATGACGCCGTCAGCGGTGGAGATGCCGATCGTCGTCGTCCCGGTCTTGTTGACGTTGTCCAGATCGGCCTTCGTCAGGTCGTTCTGGGGCATCGATCCGACCTCCGGCTCGTAGGGGTTCGGATCGTCGGCCAACTGGTCGACCGTCCGAGAGAAGTCGGAGTCGTGTGTGGGCGTACGCATTGATCGAACCCTACGACCGGGACGGTATAAAACACCGGCGGTCACCACTGCGGTTTCCGCTTTCACCGGCCGCGAGAACGGACGGCTTGAGCGACGAACCGGGCCGCGATTTCGGGTCCTGCAGCTCGGTGATCGGCGGGCAGGAAAATCAGTCAGCGTCGGTCAGTCGATCAGTGCTGTGCGGCTTCGTAGGCGTCCTCGACGTTTTCGAGGATGCGGTGGACCGGCAGGGTGAATCCGGCCTGGCGGGCGGCGATCGCGAGCGGCATCGCGACGATACCGATCATGATGCACAGTTGGTACAGGGCGAACAGGGTCGCGTGGTACGCGCGGGATATCATCAGCGTTCATCGATCCCCAGACGGAGGGTGTATATAAGCCTTCTTGAAAAACGAGATTTATAATGGTAGTTAATACACTATTGGGTCGACGCCTGCTTGCGATTAAACCGTGCTTGTTGGAGGGACAACTCGAGGCGTACTCGAGTCGATCCACGGGTATGTCGAGGGCAATGGATCGGGGGATTTCTCATAAGTTATGGGAATCATCCGATTGACGTGCGCGCTGTGGCAGCGGCGGCGCGTCGCGGGCGAGTGACGGCGCGGACGAACCGCAAAGCAGGAAACCCCCCGGACCGACCACTCCATATGGGAAATTATCTCGTCGCGATGGAAGCGGCATGGCTCGTTCGTGACGTCGATGCGATCGACGACGCGATCGGCGTCGCCGTCAGTGAAGCCGGGAAGCGACTCAACAGCGAAGACATGGACTACGTCGAGGTCGAGGTCGGCGCGACGGGCTGTCCGGCCTGTGGCGAGCCGTTCGACTCCGCCTTTATCGCGGCCGACACCGCGCTGGTCGGTCTCGCGCTCGAGATGGAGGTCTTCAACGCCGACAGCGAGGAACACGCCTCGCGGATCGCGAAGAGCGAAATCGGTGGAGCGCTACGCGACGTGCCGCTGTCGGTCGTCGACATCGTCGAGACCGAAGCGGACGACGAATAGCGACGACCGAGACACACCGCGAACCGTCAACTTCGTTCTCCGTTTCGTCCGGACCGGTAGACTGACTCGAGCGGATGCTCTCGAGTGCAACGTCCTCGAGTCGCGGACGACGTGGCCGATCGGTTCCCGATCAGTCAGTCGGAGCGAAACCAACCCAAAGTACTTTCTATAACCCGTAGTTATTGTTTCGTATGGAACTCCCGACGCCCGCGGATCTTCGACAGCGCCGTACCGAACTCGGGCTCACCCAGAGCGAACTCGCGGATACGGCCGACGTCTCCCAGCCGCTGATCGCGCGGATCGAGGGCGGCGACGTGGACCCGCGCCTGTCGACGCTCCGCCGGATCGTCAACGCCCTGGAGAAGGCCGAGAGCGACGTCATCCGCGCGGCGGATCTGATGAACGAGGCCGTCGTCAGCGTCGCGCCAGACGATCCCGTCAGCGAGGCCGCCCAGCGGATGGAGGAGGAGGCGTACTCGCAGTTAGCGGTCATTCAGGACGGTATTCCGGTGGGCTCGATCAGCCAGAGCGATCTCGTCCATCTCGATTCCGAGGACCGCGACGAGCCCATCGAGGAACACATGAGCGAGAGCTTCCCGACCGTCTCGAAGGACGCCACCCTGGACGAGATCAGCAACCTGCTCGAGCACTACAAGGCCGTGATGATCACCGAAGCCGGCGAAACCGTCGGCATCATCACCGAGGCAGACATCGCCGCGCGGCTCTCCTGACGCCGCCCGGACGGCATCCGATTCGATTTCGGTCCGGCTCGAGGCGAACCGACTCACGGGCCGATTATCCGATTGTATCAGCTAGTAATATTAGTATCGCGTCCGTACTTCCGAGCGATAATGGCGACCAGCGATCGACTCCTCGAGGCGGGCACGGACGTCTGGGACGCACAGAAGCGCCACCCATTCGTGACGGAACTGGCTGACGGAACGCTCGACGAAGACGCCTTCCTGACCTGGGTGCGCCAGGATTACCGATACCTGCTCGATTACGCGCGCGTGTTCGCGATCGCGGGATCGAAAGCCCGAGACGAGGAAACGATGACTCGCCTGTTCGGCATCGCTCACACGACGCTCGCCGACGAGATGGACCTTCACCGCGCGTTCGCCGCCGATTACGGGCTCTCTCGGGGGGATCTCGAGTCCGTGCGAAAAGCGCCGACCTGCGTCGCCTACACCAACTTCCTGTTGCGAACCGCCTACGAGGGGACGCTCCCGGAAATCGCGGCCGCGATCTACCCCTGCGGACAGGGCTATCTCGATATCGCCGACCACATGGCCGACCTGGCACCCGAGGAGGACCACCGGTACACGCCCTTCATCGAGAAGTACACGAGCGACGAGTTCCGGGAGGTCGTCGACTGGTTGCGGACGTTCGTCGACCGGTGCGGAGAACGCCATCCCGAACAGTACCCGGCGATGGAGGAGGCCTTTCTCACGAGCGCGCGCCTCGAGTACCGGTTCTGGGAAATGGCCTACCGACGAGAGGGGTGGGGAATCTCGGCGTCGGCGGAGTAGGCGATCGGGGACGGCGTCGGCCGTTTAAGCGGCGCGAACACGAACTGTGATGTGGGGTCACACATGTACAACACGATCCTCGTCCCGACCGACGGAAGCGACCACGCGGTCCGGGCCGCCGAACACGGACTGGCGCTCGCACGCTGGTTCGACGCGACGGTCCACGTGATCTCCGTCGTCGACGTGGCCGCCGCGGGCGGACTGTTCAGCGCCGGCGGCGTCAGCGACGAGTTCGTCGAGCGACTCGAGGCCGACGCCGAAGACGCGATCGCGGACATCGAATCGATCGCGGACGATCCGGAGCGGATCCGAACGGCGGTGCGGCGAGGCTACCCGCCGGCGGAGATCCTCGAGTACGCCGCCGAGCACGACGTCGAGTTGCTTTCGATGGGGACGCACGGCCGAACAGGCGTCACCCGGTACGTCGCCGGGAGCGTCACCGAACGCGTCGTCCGCCGGTCGGACGTGCCGGTACTGACGGCTCGGGCAACCGACCGAATCGCGCGGGGCGGGAGCTACGACGAGATACTCCTGCCGACCGACGGGAGCGACGCCGCGGCAGCCGCGATCGATCACGGACTCGCGATAGCCCGAGAGAGGGACGCACGGATCCACGCCGTCAACGTCGTTACCGTCAGCACGATCACGGCCGACCCGACCGTCACCGCTCGGAGCGAGACTCTCGCCGAATTCGAATCCGAGGGGAACGCAGCGACCGAGACCGTCGCGGAGCGCGCTCGAGCGGCCGATATCGACGCCGTTACCGCCGTTCGAGAGGGAGTTCCGTCTACCGGGCTCCTGGCGTACGCCGACGAGAACGACATCGATCTGATCGCGATGGCGACGGTCGGCAGAACCGGGCTCGAACGGTATCTGCTGGGGAGCACGACCGAACGAGTCGTCAGACGCGCGGACGTCCCGGTACTCAGCGTCAACGCGAGCGCCGTCGAACGGAATTCGGGGCAGACGGAACCGACGTGACGCGGGCGGCTCACTCCGCGTCGGGACGCGGCGCGTTCTCGTATCTGACCATCTTCTCGGGTTTATCGGAAATCGTCTCGTAGATCCGCTGGAGGGTCTCCTCGGCCGCGAGCAGGTCGTGATTCTCGAGGAGTTCGCGGCCCTCGTCGGTCAGTCGATAGAACTTCCAGGGGTAGCCCTGCTGCCGTTCGTCGTCCGGAAGCGCGACTTCTTCGACGATTCCGGCGTCGATCAGCTTCTGGACGTGTTTGTAGACCGTCGCCTCGCTCACGCTCGGGTTGAGCCGCTCGAGTTCGTAGATCGACGGCAGTCCATCGGGGTGTTGGAGGATATTGGAAACCAGTGCGAACCGCGTTTCCTGCGTCACGAAGCGGACGAGTTCGCGGGCGGTCGCCCCCTCGAGAGACCCACCGTCGGTGCTCATACGGCCGGTTACGGGGCATGGCAGCAAGTAGTTTACTCCGGAGTAAATCACTCTGGCAGAAATCGCTGGCGGCAAATTGGCTATCGGAAACGGAACTCGGACGGCAACTACTATCCGCAATTCGCGATACTCACCGAGTATGACGGACGGTGATCCCCCGGTCCCGGAAGTAGTCCTCACGAGCGTGACGGAACGACTCGAGGCCGAGGAGTGCTCGCTGTCGGACAACGAGGAACTCCTCCGCGCGCTGAGCGAACTCCGGCCGGTCTACGAGCACGAGCGGTCGTACTTCGTCCTCGGGAACTACGACCGCGAGTCGATCCGGCGGCTGAACCTCGTCATCGATCGGCTCAATCGGCGGTCGGACGCCTACGCGTTCCGGATGGTCGACGTCCGGGGCGACTGGGACAATGGGATCCAGAAGTTCTGCCTGCTTGCGGATCTGGTCACTCACATCGTCGGCGTCGCCGAAACGGATCCGAGCGGCTTCCTCGTCGAACAGGGGCTGCTCGCGGGCACCGCGGAGTACTTCGAGAAGACACACGTTCTCAAGCGGGAGTACGAGGACGAGGACCGCCCGTTCGGCTGGATGGCGGACGGCGTCTTCGACCTGCTCGAGGACGGAGGCCGACTCTACCGGTGGGACACCGAGGCGGCTCTCGTCGACGCCGCGGAGCGGCTCCCGTGATTTTGGTCGGGACCGCCACAGAGCGTCCCGGTCACTGCTCGAGCAGGGATCCCATCACCGTCGACTCGGCCTTCTGGAGGTGCTCCGCTGCGGTCGCGGTCGCACACCCTAACTCGCGGGCGACATCTTCACTGGTCGCATCGCGCGGAACGTCGTAATAGCCGAGTTCGAGGGCGGTTTCGACCGCTTCGCGCTGGCGGGCTGGCAGTCGGCCGACGACGCTGTCGGCGGCGACCCGTTTTCCGCCGACCCGCTCGACGGTGACGCCGACCGCGTCGGGAACCCCCTCGACCGCGGCCTGCACGTCGGCCGCCGTCCCGATGACGGTGAACGTGTTCGTCCCGTCCGCGTTGCATTCGATCGGTGGCACCGTCATGAGGCCCCCGCGGGTGAAGCTCTCGAACAGCGAGCGCGCGGCCCGCGAGACCTCGCCCTCGACGAAACAGTAACACTCCCGATCGGTGATCGGGAGCACCTCGTACTCGGTGACCGTCTCACTCTCCGCCAGCACGCCTTCGAAGCGGCGGTACTCGCCCTCGAGGCGGAACAGGAACGCCGTCGGCGGGGTCGCGACGTTCCAGTTGACGATCAGCGCTCGCTCGAGATAGCTCGCCCCGCCCGCGAGGCGGTCGTATATCGGCGGTGCGTAGCTCCCCTGCGGATCCAGAGTGATGCGGACGCGCTTCATAGTTCACCGTACGAATGTCTGATCGAAAACGATTTTCCCGGAGGTGCGCCGAGTTTGAACGAACAGCAGGGGTAGTGACATAAACCCGACCGAAATCTTCGGCCGTATCGATTACTGCCGGGAGCCCGTTCGATCGGGTATGCAGCGAAACGTCGGCGGACTGGATCGAATCGTCAGGGGAACGCTCGGAGTCTGGTTGCTCGCGGTCGCCGTCGCGGCGGCGATCGCGGATCGTCGCCTCACCGCGGTGACGGCCGGGATCGCGGCGTCCGGTCTACTGTTCAACGTCGCGACGCGGTTCTGCGGCGGGAACTACCTGCTGGGAATCGACACGACCGACGCCGCGTCCTGTTCACGGGAGTGAGATCGGGACGCGACCGATCGTCACGACGGAACCGCCACGACGGCTCACTGGTGTCCAGACACCGGGACCGGCTCGTACGGCTCCTCGAGGTACTCCATATCCGCGTCCGAGAGCTCGATCTCGAGGGCTTCGACGGCCTGTTCCAAGTGTTCGACGCTGGTCGTGCCGACGATCGGCGCGTCGACCCAGTCCTTGTGGAGCAGCCACGAGAGGGCGATCTGGGCCATCGTCGCGCCCCTGTCGTCGGCCAGATCGGCGACACGCTCGTTGATCGCCTGACCGCCGCCCTCGCGGTAGGGGTGGTCGTACATGTACTCCTCGGTCTCGCCGCGGGTCGTGGCGTCGATCTCCTCGTGTGGCCGCGTGAGATAGCCCCGAGCCATGGGCGACCACGGAATCACGCCGACGTCTTCCTTGGTACACAGCGGCAGCATCTCCCGTTCCTCCTCGCGATAGACGAGGTTGTAGTGGTTCTGCATCGTCTGGAACCGCTCGAGGCCGAGCCGGTCGCTCGTCTGCAGTGACTCGGCGAACTGGTGGGCCCACATCGAGGAGGCACCGATGTAGCGGACGTGGCCCCGCCGGACGGCGTCGTCGAGCGCCCGCAGCGTCGTCTCGACGGGCGTGTTGTGGTCCCAGCGATGGGGCTGATAGAGGTCGATCGTATCCATTCCGAGCCGCTCGCGGCTGGCCGCCAGTTCCTGTTCGATCGCCTTCCGAGAGAGACCGCCCGAGTTCGGATCGTCGTCGCGCATCCGGAAGAAGCCCTTCGTGGCGACGACCGACTCCTCGCGGTGGCCCTCGAGCGCCTCGCCCAGGATCCGCTCGGACTCGCCTCGCGAGTACATGTTCGCGGTGTCGAAGAAGTTGATCCCGAGGTCGAGCGCGCGGTCGATAATCTCCTTACTTTCCTCGTCTTCGAGGACCCACTCGCGCCAGTCGCTCGAGCCGAAGCTCATACAGCCCAGACAGATGCGGCTGACCTGCATACCGGTCGATCCGAGGGTGGTATATTCCATACCGGCCGTACGGAAACCGGCCGGAAAACAGTACGTGGAGCGGCAAACGGTACCACGTCACGCAGCGTCAGTATTCGTAGCGACGAGCGCGGCTGTGGTCGAATGCGTATCGGTGGGTTTCGCGAGCCGCCGTCGACTACCAGTGACCGAACAGCCGCTGGATGACGGTGCGTTCGCTCGGCCGTTCGGCCAGCAGTACCGAGCTGTCGACCTCATTGACGACGTCCATGTGGAGTGAGTCGCTCACCAGCCGCGAGATCACGCCCTCCTCGGTCGCGCCGATGAGAACGAGCGAGTGATCCCTGGACTGCCGGCAGATCGCACGTTCGACGTCGCCGGAGTCGTCGACGACGATCTCGGCGTCCTCGAGGCCGTGTTCGGCGGCCCACTCCTCGAGGAACTGCTCGCCGCGCTCCCGGTCCTCCGGGCTGGCGACGACGTGTTGCAGCGTGATTTCGGCTCCGGAACGATCCCGAAGCGTGCGCGCGACCTCGGCACTCAGATCCGAGTCCGGGCCGCCGGCGGTCGGGAGCAGAATCCGCGAGGTGTCCAGGTCCCGATCCTTGAGGATGAGGAAGTCACAGGGGAGGTTGCTGGTCAGTTCACTCATCCGGCCTTCGGCGCGTCCCTGGCCCCACGGCCGGTCCTCTCCCCAGCCGAGCACCACGAGGTCGGCGCGTTCGCGTTCCGCGGTGTCGAAGACGTCCTCGAACGAGCGGTGAGAAACGACGGTCGACGTCTCGCAGTCGACGTCGTAGGAGTCCGCCCGGTTCCGGATGCTCTCCATCCGCTGTTCGGACTCGGAGACGATCCGTTCGGTCTGGCCGGCACCGTACCGCATGGACGCACGGCCGGGCATCTGGACGATGTGAACGGCGTGCACTGTCGCGTTCTCGTGGCCGCTGGCCAACCTGCAGGCGAGGTCGACGATCGTCGACTCGGTCCGGGGGTTGGCAATCGGCACGAGGACCCGATAGTCGCCGTTCTCGCTCGCGTGGGCCTCCGCGGTGTCGATCAGCGGCACGTAAGAACGGCCGGCGTAGCTGCCCAGCAGCCACTCCCGGATCGAGAGCTGGCGGTCGGCCCCTTCGAATCGGGCCGACTCGAGGCGGTGTTCGCTGGTCTGGAAGTAATTGACGACCGTCACGAGAACGATCCCGCCGATGGTGTTACCCAGCAGGACCGGGAGAACGAACTCAGTCATGCCGACGAAGATGGCCAGTTCCCCGGCGAAGACCATGTACAGCATCTCGGTAAAGGAGACGACGACGTGGAACAGGTCCCCGAGCGGGATCGCGAGGAAGGCCATGTAGACGACGACCAGCCGCGAGATCGTGTCCCGGGAGGCGTAGACGATCCAGACGACGCCGGCGACGATCAGACCGGCGAAGGCCGCCTTCGAGAACAGCGTCCACCACGGCGTCTCGACGCCGTGTCGCGCGAGGTCCATCGCTGCGGCCGCCGAGTCGTCGTCGAAGACGCCGCCGTAGGACAGCGCGAGCGCGCCGAGCGCGCCGCCGGCGAAGTTGCCAGCGAGGACGATCGTCCAGTGGCGCAACAGTGCGGGGACGCTGGCCAGCCGCTCTAAGGTCAGCGCGACCGGCGGCAGCGTGTTCTCCGTGTAGAGCTGGTAGCCGCCGATGATGATGTAGATGAAGCCCAGCGGATACAATAGCTTGCTCAGGATCGGATGGCCGTCCGTCGAGGCCGTCAGCGTGGCGTACAGCAGGAACGTGATCGTGATCGCGAACCCGGCGGCGAGTCCGCTGAAGAACAGTTCGCGACCCCCCGACGTGACCTCCTCGTCAGCGGCGGCGACGATCCGCTGGAAGATCTCGTCGGAGGAGAACCGGTCACGCACGACCGCGCCGACCGCCGGAGCTCCGCTTCTGGACCGCTCGACCGCCTCGCGGACCTGTTCCTGCTCCGACGAGTCATCAGTCCGATGGCCCCTACCGGGCGGCTCTCGGTTCGTCCGCTCCTGATCGGGAGAATCCGAATCGCTCATTACCGCATACGCATTCGGGAAGCGACTAATCGTTTCGGATCTGTGACCGGCTCTCCCTCTGGGAGCGAGCCCGGTGAACGACCGCCGCGAAGTCAGAGCGACTCTGACTCGAGGCGGTCGATACCGCGCCTGAGCGCGACGAACGCGGCGACTGCGAACAGACAGTAGCCGGCGAGCAGCCCCCAGGTCGTCGCCGTCGGATTGCCGATCGCGAACTTCGCGACGGTGTTCGCGGGATGCTCCGGCAGCACCGCCGCGACGACCAACGCGCCGACGATCGCCGTGGAGTAAAGCAACTGGGCCTGCCGCCGATCGGGAGCCCACAGCGCGACCGCGACGCCGACGGTGACGACGAGCAGTGAGAGCGCGCCTACCAGCGCGACCAGTGCCGCGGGGCCCGCGATCGTCGTCCCGTTGGCCGCGAGCAAGAGGAGCCAGGCGATCGCCTGGACCGGTGCCAGCGCCGCGATCGCCAGCAGCTTCGCGTCGATCACGTCCGCCAGTGAGAGCGGTGCGACCCGGAGCAGTTCGAGCGTGCCCCGCTGGCGCTCCTCGATCAGCGAGTCGACGGCGATCGAACCGCTGATGAACACCGGCAGGAAGCACAACAGCGGCAACAAGATCGTATAGGTGAAGCCGACGTACGGACTGGCCTGAACCGACGACGGAACCGGAAGGGGCGACCGATCGAGCCGGCCGGCGTCGGCGTTTCGCTGGCGCTCGACGCGTTCGACGTGCTCGAGGGTGTCCCGAAGCTGGACGACGAGCACGCTCGTCCGGACGTTCCCCTCGGGCGCGGTGACCCTGACGCTGAGCCGGCCGTCGTCGTTCCTGTTCGCGTCGAGGACGGCGGACACCGACCGGCGATCGAACGCCTCGTGAGCCCGCTGGCGCTCCTCGTAGTACGTGGCAGTGACGCCGTCTCGTTCGTTTGCGATCTCGAGGAGCGTCTCGGTGTCGTCGCCGGTGACGGCGACCTCCGTCTGATAGCCGTCGACCGAGCCGGGATCGTACAGCGAGACGAGTCCGACGACCAGAAACGAGGAAAACGCCGCGATGAACAGCTGGATGGCGAGCGCTAGGAGGATCGTCTTCTCGGATCGCAGCGACTGCAACTCGCGGCGGGCGATCGCCCACCGCGCACCCCAGGTCGAACTCGAGTCGGTGCCGCCGTCCGATCGGGTCGGCGGGTTCGGCCCTCGCTGGATCGACCGCTCTTCGCGGTCGCGATCGCGATCACGCGACAAGGACGATCACCCCCAGATTGTAGGCCACGTGAACGAGCACCGCCGTGAGGAGGCCGAGGACGTAGCCGTTCCGACCGCGGCTCGCGCCGATCGCCGAGCAGACGGCCGTCGCGACGTGCAAGGCCAGCGGCGCGAGGAAGACTGCGACGAGTATCAGCGGATCGCTCGAGACGGCCGGGCCGAAGGCGGCGGTGCCGACGGGCAGGTCCGGAAGCCCGACGAACTGGACGACGTGGGTGAGCTTCTCGCCGACGAAGAAGCCGGCCCCCGAGAGCGCGCCCACTACGACGGCCATCCGCAGCGTCGCGTCGAACCGCGAGCGGGTGACGCCGGCGTAGACGTGGACGCTCTTCGCGATCTCTTCGACCGTCGCGGCGGCGACGACGACCAGCGGGACGGCGATCGACTGCGGAACGGCAAACAGCAGCGCGACGGAGAGGAGTTGACTGGCGAAAACGAAGGGGATGAAGAGGATCGACAGCAGCGGGATACTCCGCCGGCCGCGGACGCGATTCGCGATCGCATCGAGGACTTTCGTTGGAATCGGTTTCTGGGCGAACATGTCCTCCTCGCGGTAGACGCCGATTCCCAACAGGAAGCAGACGGCCGCGCTGAGATAGAACGGACCGGTCGAGAACAGGTACTCCCCTAGCCGAACCGACTCGCCCTGGAGGTCCATCACGATCAGCGTCAGCGGCGATATCAGCGCGATCGGGGTCACGTCGGTGAAGACCGCCGGAACGAACGTGTACGTCGTCAGCGCGACGCTGATCGTGACCGTCACGAACGTGAGTTCCTTGAACGAGCGGGCGAACATCGCACCGACGAACGTCGCCGCCAGGAAGAGCAGGGCGATCGGCAGCGCCGCGGCGACCGCGATCGGACCGCCGCCGATCACTCGCGCGATCGCGACGACGACGCCCACGAGCCCGAGCAAGTACGGCAGCGTCTTCCCCGCGACGATCTCGTGGCGCGACGCCGGCGAGACGAGCAAGAGTTCGCCTCGCCGCTTGACTCGCTCGTCCATGATCGTGCTCCCGTAGGCCTGAATGACGAAGTTCATCGGCACGACGAACAGGAACGCGAGGACGAGCGACTCGAAGGGGAACGGCGGCGCGATCGAACCGGGCGTTCCGGCCGTCGTCGACGCCGTCGACCCGCCGCCGCCGGTCGGTACCTGCAGGGGGTCGTCCCCGCCGGTCCCGTCGGCAGTGCTCTCACTGTCTCCGGGACCGGCCGATCCGCCGACGTCGCCCGTGTCCTCCTCGGTCCCGTCACCGCCGACATCGTCCGTGCCCCCCTCGGTTCCCTCACCGTCGCCCGTCCCCGACGCCGACGACCGGGCGTGATCTCGGTCCCGGTACTCGAGGGAGACGTGTACCGGATACGCGGCCGCCTGATCGCTCTCCTCGTCCATCAGCTTCGCGTTGTACTCCGCGACGGCGTCCCGAAAGGTATCGTAAGCTGCCTCCCCGTTCTCGCCGACGTGTCCGATCCGGCCGTCCCGCATGACGACGACGTCTACGTTCGCCTCGTCCTCGCTCTCGATCTCGATGTCCGCGAGCGGGACCGGCCGGAACTGCTCGCTGTCGACGGCGACGTCGTAGTACCGGCTGTCCTCGTCGACGCCGACGACGTAGATCTCCCGCTCGAGGCCGAGTCCGTCATCACTCACCGAGAATCCGGCGGTTCCGATCGCCAGCCCCATCACCACGAGGACCGCTACCGTCTTCCGGTCGACGGTGCCCGCGCTCCGGACGACTTCCCAGCGGGCGATCCGGGCCGTTCGGCGGAGAATTCCGCGGAGACGGCCGTCGCTCACGCCTCGGCCTCCCCGTCCGGTTCGCTCGCGACTTCGAGGAAGATCTCCTCGAGGCTCGGCGTCTGCGTCTGGATGTCGGTCACGCGGCCGCCGGCCGCCTCGACGCTCTCCCGGAGGGCGTCGACGGCGGTCATATCGGCGACGACGTGGCGGACCTGTCCGTTCTCGCGCGTGACCTCGACGCGACCGTGGGCGGCCGCGAGCCCGTCGCTGCCGTCGGCGGTCGCGTAGACGTGGTACTCGGTGCCGCCGTGGGCGTCCCGGATCGCCTCGAGCGTGCCGCGGGCGACGATCCGGCCGTCGTTCATGATGACGATCCGGTCGCAGATGCTCTCGACGTGAAAGAGGTTGTGCGCGCTGAAGACGATCGTCTTCCCCTCGTCGCTCAGCTCGCGGGTGAACTCGATGATGTAGTTGGTCGTCAGGGGGTCCAGCCCCGACGCCGGCTCGTCGAAGATCAGCACGTCGGGATCGTTCACCAGGGCTCGAGCGATCGCGACCTTTCGCTGCATCCCCTTCGACATGTTGCCGATCCGCCGCTTTCGGTGCTCGAGATCGAGCCGGTCCAGCGAGTCGCGGATCCGCTCGCGGGCAACGTCTCCGGGAACGTCGTAGAGATCGGCGAAGAACTCGAGGTAGCCGATCGCGGTCATCTCCTCGTAGAGCGGGGACTCCTCGGGGAGGAAGCCGAGTCGCCGTTGCATCTCGGCGTCACCGGGCGTGTGGCCGGCGACGACGGCGGTGCCGTCGGTGGGTTCGATCAGCCCGGCCAGCATCTTCAGCGTCGTCGTCTTGCCCGCGCCGTTGGGGCCGACGACGCCGAAGACCTCGCCGCGCTCGATCTCGAAGGAACTGCCCTCGACCGCGGTGAACCCGCCGTACTCCTTCCGGAGATCGTCGACATCGAGTATCGCCATTCGATAGCCCGACGGAGGGAGTCACTCGAGTAAAATCTAGCGAATCGTGAATGTACGCACAGTCGACGAGAGCGAGACGGCGTCAGGTATCGGCGGTCAGTGTCAGATACCGGCAGTCAGTGTAGACGGAAGGGGCCCAGTGTCAGGCGTAGGTCTCGTTGAACTCGCGCTCGCGTCGCATCAGCTCGTCGACGCCGTGCTCGAGGATTCCGCGTCCCATCGCAGTGGGCCGATAGTACGTGTAGAAGCCGCTGCTGTCGGGGGTCCGCCGCTGTCGTTTGTCGATCAGCCCGACGTCGACCAGTTCGTCGAGATGGTAGTGGAAGTTGTGGGACGCGACGTCGACGGCGTCGTTGAACGCCGAGGCGCTCAGTTCGTCGTTCGCGACGAGCGTCCGTAGCAACTGATAGCGGATCGGATGCCCAATCGCCCGCTGCATGTCGAGATACTCCTCGAGCGTCAGCCCGCTGTTCTCCGGCAGCGGCGGCTCCGGCCGCCGGACGCCCTCGCCCGCGTTCCGATCGGTTGCGTCTGCCATGGGTCTCGTCTCTGTGAGTCGATTGTCGGCCGAGCGACTTAGGCATTGTCTACTAGGGAACTCTCTATAACGGTCGGTTTTATATGCGATCCGTCGGTATCCCGAGGTAATGCGGCAGCGCATTATCGAGAACCTCCCGCGGGACGTCGGCGATTCCGACGCGCTTTCGCCCGTCGATCGGGAGCGGTTTCTGGTGTACGTGATGGGCCCGTACCGGACGTTCGACGTCGAAGCGCTCCTCCCGGACGACGCCGAACCCACCGACGACGCCCTCCCATCGTTCGCGACGTGGAACGAACGGAGCGGTGCGTACGCGGAAGACGACGTCCTTCGATTACTTCAGGAGACACGTGACTGTCTCCGAGATCGAGGGTTCAACGCGTTCCTCGCGATCGACGTCGGTATCGAGTTGGACGCGATGGACGCGGCGACGCAGAGCATCGAGTTCGCCAGAGCGAGCAACGCGACCGCGTTCGTCGCACCGGCCGTCGGCGACAACCTCGGCGTCGGAATCGAAATCGGAAGCGTCCTTGAGGACATGCTCGGTGGCCGCGAGCGGGACGGCGATCCAGCCGAGACGGCGTCGGCACGACGCGCCGAACGGTTCATGGTCGCGACGGAACCGGACGTCCGAAGCGCGATGCTCGGCGCCGTCCAGACGCGATGGGATGGGAGCGTCCGGACGTTTGACGATGCCGACGATCTGTGTCGGGTGTGCGCGCAGTTCTGCACGCATATCCAGAACGAAGAGGTGTACGGCGACCTCCCGCGGCGAAAGTGACGCGGACCGTCGGTCGCAACCCGATCGGCCTTCTTCTGCGTCGGTTCGCGAGCGGCCGTCGTCGGTCGTCACGAGAAACATCGCTCGGTGCCAACTCCCTTTGTCGAGGACCCCGTCGTACCGCCCATGACTCGAGTCCGGACCGCGACGACGCCGGACGGCCGCCGCCTCGAGGTCTCGCACGTCCTGTCCGTCCCCGCGGCCGACGCCTGGGATGCCCTCGTCGACACGACCCAGTGGCCCGAGTGGTCGCCCCTCGTCAACGGCGTCGAGGCGACGGACCGCCGAATTCGGACGGACACGACTGGCCGGATTCGAATCCCCGGAGCCTGGCTGCCGTTCCGGATCACCGCGTGTACGGCGCGCCGGTGGACCTGGCGCGTGACGGGGATTCCGGCCGCGGCTCATCGCGTCGACGACCTCGGCTCCGATCAGTGCCGGATCGCCTTCGAACTCCCGCTTCACGGGACGGGATACGTCCCCGTCTGTCTGCGGGCGCTGGAGAACCTCGAGTCGCTGCTCGAGGGCGATAGCACGGTTCAGTAGCCGTCGATCGGACGGTGTTTTCACTACGTTTGCTATAGAAATATTCGAAATGGTAATGACAGCCGGGTAGAATGTAGTGAGTATGCCCTCCGAGAGACGTACTGAAGCCAAACGCGTAATAGTCGCTGTACTCGGCGTTTTCACGACTATCGGCATCGTCGGTGCCGGTCAGGAAGCCGACCTGGGAATCGCCGTGACGTGGGTTTGGATGGGTATCGGACTATCCGTAACGTATCTTCTCTACAGAGTCGTTCTCACACTGGAGCAGTTCGTCGATTCCCCCTAATCGGCCGGAACCGCCGGAGCCCGTTCGTAGACCTGCGCGAGTCGCACGTTCCGTCGCTCGATTCGAGTCCCATCCAAGTCGAGCAACCCGACCCGTGCCGGCCTACGGCGGCCGCTCGAGCGAGAACCGATCCTCGGTCCGCGCGTACAGACTCCCCGCGAGCCGGCCGACGGCCTCGATTTCGTCCACGTCGATCTTTCCGTCGGAGGTCACCGATTCCTCGAGGTGGACGTGGCGGACCTCGCCGAGCACGAGCGTCGAGCCGCCGACGTCGACGAGGTCGTGGAGGGTGCACTCGAAGGCTACCTTCGCACCCGCGACCCGCGGCGGGTCGACCGCGCTCGAGTCGGCCCGCTCGAGGTCGGCGCGATCGAACTCGCTCTCGCCGGCGGGCAGCGTGGCGCTGGTCTCGTTCATCGCGTCGGCGAACTCCTCGGTGACGAGGTTGACGACGAACTCGCCGGTGTCGCGGGCGTTTCGCGGGGTGTCCTTGAGCCCGTCCGCACCGTCGACGGGTGCGAACAACAGGACCGGCGGCTCGACCGACGCGACGGTGAAGAAACTGTACGGCGCGAGGTTATCGATCCCGTCCTCGCTGCGCGTGCTCACCCACGCGATCGGCCGGGGGACGACCGCGCTCGAGAGCACCCGATACAGCGATCCGTCCCGGTCGTCGACGTCGATCTCGAGGCTCCCGGCCCGCTCGCCGTTCTCGGAATCGGTCTCCGTCATCGGGGTTCCCCCAGCGATCGGTCCGCGACCGGTGCCGTCTCGAGCGGACATCCGTAGTCTACTAACACGATGTTACCCGGTTCGGATCCGAACTACTAAAGCGGTTCGCGACGTAGGTCGGCGTAGAGACCACCGATGTCATCCCCGCAAACGAAATCCCGCGAGCAACACGACGACGCCTGCCCCGTCATCGCCTCCCTCGAGCAGATCGGCTCCCAGTGGCGGCTGGCGGTGCTCCACGAACTGCTGGACGGCGAACAGCGGTTCAACGAACTGAAGCGATCGACCGGCGCGAACGCCCGAACTCTCTCGCGCGTGCTCGACGACCTCGGCGAGATGGGCTTCGTCGAACGCCGCATCGAGGAGGACGCCCCCGTCGCGACCTACTACAGCCTCACCGACAAGGGCGAGTCCTTAGAGCCGGTCTTCGGCGAGATCGAGTGCTGGGCCGGCTCCTGGCTCGAGGACAGCGCGCTCGAGGCCGAGTAACGGCTCTCCCGGCACGAATGCGGTTCCGTTCCCTTCTCTTCTCTCCGAACTGGCCAGTGACCGGTCTCGGACCGCCGAGACGGCGTCCCGCGCCGATCAGTACGGCAGCAGGAGCAAGACGACGGCCAGGAACGGAATCAGCGCGAGCAGCATCGTGACGGCGTAGCCGAACATCTCTCGCGCCCGGATCTTTGTGATCGCGAGCAGCGGCAGCGCCCAGAACGGGTTCAGCAGGTTGGTGTGGGCGTCCCCGACCGCGTAGGCGATCGTCGCCTGGCCGACCGGCACCCCGACCTCCTGTGCGGCCTCGAGGACGGGCGGCCCGAGGACGATCCACTCGCCGCCGCCGGAGGGGACGAAGAGGTTGACGACCGCGGCCGTGAGCCACGCGATGACCGGGAACGTCTCGGGGGTCGAAATCGCGAGGAGGCCCTCGGCCATCGTTTCCGCCAGCCCGGAGCCGCTCATCATTCCCTGAATCCCCGCGAAGAACGGGAACAGGAGGATGATCCCCGCGGCGGCGTCCGCGGCGTCGCCGAACCGGTCGCGGTAGAGCGCCGGGCGGGTGTAGATCGCGAGCCCGGCGAACAGGAACCCGAAGTTCAGGACGTTCAGATCCAGCGCGTCTAGCCCTCTGGTCGCGAACTCCCAGACGATCACCGCGACGCCGGTCAGCGCGATGACGCCGCCCAGAAGCCGACTGTTGTCGATCCGCTCGGCGGGAACGCGGTCGTCGCGTCGCTGATCCGTTGCGATCATCTCGTCCGACGCAGTGTCGTCGACGCCGCCGTCGGTCGCCGACTCGAACAACTCGTCTTCGGGAATGTACTCGGTGATCTCCCGCGAGCGCTCCGCCGAGGGGGTCAGCAGGTAGAGCACGGTCGCCGCGAAGAGGATCGACAGCGCGGTGAGCGCGAGCGCGTAGCCGCTGAAGACCGTCGCGGCGGTGCTGACGGGTTCGTCGATGACGCCGAGTTCGATGAACTCGTTGCCCGACGTCGCGAGCAGGAGGGGCGCCGAGCCGGAGAGTCCCCAGTGCCACGTGAGTCCCAGCCCCATGTAGCCCGCCACGCAGAGCAGCGGGTAGTGGACCGTGATCCCCTCTCGGTAGGCGGCCTTGCCCATCTCCCGCGCGAAGATCGCGCCGACGACCAGGCTCAGTCCCCAGTGAACCCAGGCAAGCACCATCGAAACCACGCCGACCAGAACGACGGCCTGTTTACTGGAGTTCGGAATGGCCGCCAGCCGCTGGAGTCCGTCGTTGACCCGCGGATGATAGGCGATCACGAATCCGGTCATGATGATCAACACCATCTGCATCGCGAAGGTCAGAAACGCCCAGAACCCGTCGTACCAGTGTTGGACCATCTCCGTCGGTCCCTGTCCCTCGACGAGCATCCCGACCACGAACACGACGTAGGACAGGATGATCGCGAACAGGAACGGACTCGGCATCCACCGCTCGACCACGTTCGCGATTCGGTTCCCCAACCGTTCGATGACGTTACCGGTCGCCGCCGTTCTGTTTGCAGACCCCATACGTTGGACGATATCGAATACCGTGTTAAACGTTATGTGGCCGGACCGGGGAGTACGACCGAATGCGTCCCGACGGTGGCCCGGATCGATCCTACGACGCGACCGGGTCGATCGACGGACCGGACTCGACCCCCAGCGGCCGCGTCTACCGCGGCTGGTACGTCGTCGCCGGGGGGTTCGTCGGCGCGTTCGTCGTCTTCGGCCTCTCCTACGCCTTCGGCGTCTTCCTCGAGCCGATTCAGCGGGACCTCGGGCTCTCCCGCTCGGCCGTCTCCCTGGTCTTCTCCCTGCAGACGGTCGTCATCTACCTCGCCGCGGCGGTTCTGGGCGTGCTCGCCGACCGGTTCGGCGTGCGGCGACTGCTGGCCGTCGGCGCGGCGACGCTCGCGATCGGCGGCCTCTGGACGAGCCGAACGGACTCGTACGCCGGGCTCCTAGTCGCCTACGGGGTCCTCACGGCGGTCGGTCTCGGTGCGATCTACGTCGTCTCCTACGCCACCGTCCCGCGGTGGTTCCAGCGTCGCCGCGGCCTCGCGACCGGCGTCGCGACCGCCGGGCTCGGCATCGGGATGGTCGCGATGTCGCCCGCCGCGAGCGCGCTCGTCGGCGTCCTCGAGTGGCGACTCGCCCTGCTCGCGCTCGTCCTCGCCGCGACGGCGGCCGTCGCGGTCGTGACGCCGCTGTTCGCCGACGATCCGGCCTCGAGCGGGACCGAGACGGGCGAGGAGTTTCCGGACGGCGTTCCGGAGCGCGAGCCGCCCGACTGGGCGACGTATCGACGAGAGCTGGCAGCGATCGCGACCTCGCGGACGTTCCTGCTGGTGTTTTCGGGCTGGGTCCTCGTCTACGCGACGCTGTACGCCGTGCTCGTTCACATCGTTCCCTACGCCGGCGACGCGGGCCTCGGCGGGGGAACGGGCGCGTTCGCGCTCGCGGCGATCGGTGCGACCACGGCCGTCGCCCGGGTCGGGATCGGCGGACTCGCCGACCGGTTCGGGCGCGTTCGGACGTTCGTCGCGTGTTCGGCCGTCATGGGAGCGTCGACGCTGTGTCTCCCGGTCGTCGACTCCGCGGCGGGCCTGTACGGCTTCGCCGTCGTCTTCGGGATCGCCTACGGGGGAAACGGGGCCCTGCTCTCGCCGCTGACGGTCGATCTGTTCGGGACGGCGAACCCGAACGCCATCTTCGGGCTCGTCTCGATTTCCTTCGCCGTCTCGGGGCTGGTCGCTCCGTGGGCCGCCGGCCTCACCTACGACCTCGCGGGGACGTACGCACCGGCGTTCGTCGGTGCAGGAATTGTCGGTCTCCTCGGTGCGGGATTCGTCGCAGCCGCTGGAACTGAGACGTAACGATCACTCGAGACGGTCGGGTCAGGTCGGGTCGACGGAATCGCCCCTCACGGTGCGGTAGCGACGGAGAACGGCGCGGTCAGTCGTCGGTCTCGAGTTCGACTAACTCGAGCGAGCGGTCGAGGTGACAGACGTCGTGAGGCGGATCGCCGATGATCTCCCGAATGCGGTACTCCTCGTCGAACTCGACGCCGTCGGGTTCGCAGTACTCGTGGCTGGGACACTCGACGTACGGACAGGTGCCGGGGAGGCTCGTCTTGCTGCCGGCGAAGGCTCCCTTGGACGTGATGTTCGCGCGCGTCGCGGCGGGTTCGACCTCGACGGCGCGGACGCCGCCGTCGTGCATGGCGCACTCGAGGGTCTGGGCGTTCTCACGGATGGACGTGACGCGGTACTTCGTGCCGGGCTGGAGGTTGAGACACTGACTGCGATAGGGACAGCCGGTACAGGCGTCGGCTTCGCCCTCGTAGACGAACTCGGTTCCCGGCTCGGCCAGCCGGGAGCCGATGAGCGTGACGGTCGACATGGGACGTGGTAGTCGCCACTGGCGGTTAAGCGTCACGTCCCGTCGGGCGAGCGCGAGAGGGGGCCGAAAGCAGGAGGAGGCGCGGACGGACCGGCTCAGCCGTCGGTATCGTCGCCGGTGAGTTCGTCGAGTCGCTCGAAGTACGTCTTCCGGGGGACCTGGTACAGGTCCCGGTAGTCGATCTCGCCGTCGTCGAACTGTCGAGCGAGGTCGACGGTCCGCTCGAGGGCCTCGTCTCGAGACGGGAATCGCAGGGTCTCGTTCAGCGAGACGTCCGGCTCGAGGTAGAGGGTGACGAACCAGTCCGCGGAATCGGCGGTGTCGGCGGGGTTGATTCCGGGGCGACGGGTCCGCTTGCCGTGGGTGAGATACAGCGTCGGCAGACAGGGCGCGGGGAAGTCATCGGCGTTGAACACGTCCGGTCGGTACGCGAGGACGAGCCGCCCCCTCTCTCCCAGACTCCAGACGGTCCACGCGTCCGGCAGCCGCGAGCGGTCCACCTCGCTATCCGCGTCCGTATCCGACATGAGCGGCGATAGGACCCCGCTCCGTAAATTCTCGTCGTCACTGCGGCCGCTCGTCGGTCGCTCGGTTCCACTGGTCCGGCGACGGTGGGTCACCGTATCTCGAATCAGCGCGCGCGAGCCGACGTGGACGCTGCAGGCCGACAACTTATGCCGAAGAGCCCCGAATGTGGGGTGTGATACCGAACATCAACAAAGTGTGCTGGCAATATTCTCCTGCAATAAAGTCCTGACAAATACCTTTTGGGGCTAAGGCTAAGTACCTGGATTACTCACTCATTAAATACTATCGGTATCCGTTCGCCGGACCGATCCACTCCGCGCCCGTCCCCGGCGCACCGTTGCCCGAGCCCCTGACGAGGCATCGCGCAACGTTGAGTGGTGATAGATGACATATGACACGGCAGATCGACGCCGCCCACGAACGGGTCGCGCTCCCCGAGAACCACCTCGAGGAGTCGGACGAGTACGACGCACTCACGTCGGGTGAGGCGAGGCGACGGATTCCGACGGTTCGGCCACGAGACGCCGCGGTCGGTCGAACGACGTCCACTCAGGTAGTCCGCGTGACCGCGGACGACTGCACTGCAGACGGGGGAACCCCGCAACTGGCAATGATACCATGACCGGTGACATCGAAACACTCGAGCAGCTCAGTACGGATTACAAGGAATCGATGCCCGCAGACCTGCGGGAGACCAAGTCCTTCGACTGGTACCTAGAGGAGGTGTACGAGGACCCGAAGGTGGCCCGCAACGCCCACCAGCGCGTCGCGGACATGTTCGACTACTACGGCACTACCTACGACGAGACCGAGGGAATGGTCGAGTACCAGCTCGCCAGCGAGGATCCGTTGGGTGACGGCGAGAACACCTTCTACGGGAAGGTGATCCACCAGTCGATCCACGAGTTCGTCAACAAGGTCAAGTCGGGTGCCCGTCGGCTCGGCCCCGAGCGGCGAATCAAGCTCCTGCTCGGACCCGTCGGCTCCGGGAAGTCCCACTTCGACAAGCAGGTCCGCAAGTACTTCGAGGACTACACGCTCCGGGACGACGGCCGGATGTACACCTTCCGCTGGACGAACCTCTGTGACGTCATTCAGGACCAGGACCCGGCCGACGACACGGTCCGCTCCCCGATGAACCAGGACCCGCTCGTCCTGCTTCCCCTCGAGCAGCGCCAGCGAGTCATCGACGATCTCAACGAGAACCTCGACGCGCCGTACACGATCCAGAACGAGCAGGCGCTCGATCCCGAGAGCGAGTTCTACATGGACAAGCTGCTGGCCCACTACGACGACGACCTCCAGCAGGTCTTGGAGAACCACGTCGAGATCGTCCGATTCGTCGCCGACGAGAACAAGCGCCAGGGCCTCGAGACGTTCGAGCCCAAGGACAAGAAGAACCAGGACGAGACCGAACTCACCGGCGACGTCAACTACTCCAAGATCGCGATCTACGGCGAGAGCGACCCGCGCGCGTTCGATTATTCGGGTGCCTTCTGTAACGCCAACCGTGGGATCTTCTCCGGCGAGGAGCTGCTCAAGCTCCAGCGGGAGTTCCTCTACGACTTCCTGCACGCGACCCAGGAGCAGACGATCAAACCCAAGAACAATCCGCGGATCGACATTGATCAGGTGATCGTCGGGCGGACGAACATGCCCGAGTACAAGGACAAGAAGGGCGACGAGAAGATGGAGGCGTTCAACGACCGCACCAAGCGGATCGACTTCCCGTACGTCCTCAGCTACGAGGACGAGGCCAGCATCTACGAAAAGATGCTGCAGAACGCCGACGTCCCCGACATCAACGTCGAGCCACACACCCTCGAGATGGCGGGGCTGTTCGGCGTCCTGACCCGCATCGAAGAACCCGACACCGAGACCGTGGGGCTGCTCTCCAAGGCCAAGGCCTACAACGGCGAGATCGACGAGGGCGACGACATCGACACGAAGAAGCTTCGTGAAGAGGCCGAACAGAAGGCCGAGATCGGCGAGGGCATGGTCGGCGTCTCGCCGCGCTTTATCGGCGACGAGATCGCCGAGGCGATCATGGACTCCAAACACCGCCAGCGCGGGTTCCTCTCGCCGCTGACGGTGTTCAACTTCTTCGAGGAGAACTTAGAGCACCACGGCTCGATTCCGGAGGACAACTTCGAGACGTACTACCGCTACCTCGAGACGGTCCGCGAGGAGTACAAGGAGCGAGCCATCGAGGACGTCCGCCACGCGCTGGCCTACGACATCGACGAGATCCAGCGCCAGGGCGAGAAGTACATGGACCACGTGATGGCCTACATCGACGACGACACCATCGAGGACGAACTCACGGGCCGCGAGCAAGAGCCCGACGAGACGTTCCTGCGCAGCGTCGAGGAGAAACTCGACATCCCAGAGGACCGTAAGGAGGACTTCCGCCAGGAGGTCTCGAACTGGGTCTCCCGACGCGCCCGCGAGGGCGAGGCGTTCAACCCGCAGGACAACGAGCGCCTGCGCCGCGCCTTAGAGCGCAAGCTCTGGGAGGACAAGAAGCACAACATCAACTTCTCCGCGCTGGTCAGCGCCAACGAGTTCGACGACGACGAGCGCTCCGCGTGGATCGACGCGCTGATGGAACAGGGCTACTCCGAAGGTGGAGCGAAGGAGGTGCTCGAGTTCGCCGGCGCGGAGGTTGCCAAGGCCGAGATGGACGACTAACATGACCGGACACGAGGTCGACTAACATGACCGGCAACGACTACGTCACCGAGGCAGACCGCGCCCTCGAGGAGACCTACGAGGAGCCGATGAGCCTCGCCGACTACGTCGATCGGATCTTCGAGAACCCGTCGATCGCCTCCCACGCCTCGAAGTACCTGCTCGAGGCGATCGAAGCCGCCGGGACGCGCACGGTCGTCGAGGAAGGCGAGGAGAAGGAGCGCTACCGCTTCTTCGACGATCCGCACAACGACGGCGAGCACGCGATCCTCGGCAACACCGAGGTGTTGAACGGGTTCGTCGACGACCTGCGGTCGATCGCCGCGGGTCGGGCGAAAGACGAGAAGATCATCTGGTTCGAGGGCCCGACCGCGACCGGCAAATCCGAGCTCAAACGCTGCCTGGTCAACGGACTCCGCGAGTACTCGAAAACGCCCGACGGTCGCCGGTACACGGTCGAGTGGAACATCTCGACCGCCGAGGGCAGCGATCGCGGACTGAGCTACGGCGACGACGTCAGCGCCCCCGACGACCAGGACTGGTACGAGAGCCCGGTCCAGGCCCACCCGCTGTCGGTGTTCCCCGAGACCGTCCGCGAGGGTCTACTCGAGCAACTCAACGGGGAGCTCGACGATCACGTCCCGATTCAGGTCGACGCACAGCTCGATCCGTTCTCCCGGGAGGCCTACGACTTCCTGGAGGAGCGCTACCGCCGGGAGGGCGAAGAGGAGCTGTTCTCGGCGATCACGGACGAGAGCCACCTCCGCGTGAAGAACTACGTCGTCGACATGGGACAGGGCGTCGGCGTCCTCCACTCCGAGGACGACGGCCCGCCCAAGGAACGGCTCGTCGGCTCATGGATGCACGGCATGCTGCAGGAACTGGACTCGCGGGGCCGGAAGAACCCGCAGGCCTTCAGTTACGACGGCGTGCTCTCGCAGGGCAACGGCGTCCTCACCATCGTCGAGGACGCCGCCCAGCACGCCGACCTGCTCCAGAAGCTGCTGAACGTCCCCGACGAGCAGTCGGTGAAGCTGGACAAGGGGATCGGGATGGACGTCGACTCCCAGCTGCTGATCATCTCCAACCCCGACCTCGAGGCCCAGCTCAACCAGCACGCCGATCGCAACGGGATGGACCCGCTGAAGGCGCTCAAGCGCCGGCTGGACAAACACCGCTTCGGCTACCTGACGAACCTGAGCCTCGAGACGGAGCTCATCCGGCGCGAGCTGACCAACGAGACGAACGTCTGGGAGGCCGAGAGCTACGACGAACTCGCGGACCGGATCCGCGCGCCGGTGACGGTAACGGTCAAGGACCGCGACGGCGAGACGCGGGTTCAGGAGTTCGCCCCCCACGCGATCGAGGCGGCCGCGCTGTACGCGGTCGTCACGCGGTTGGACGAGGAGAACCTCCCGAACGGGCTGGACCTGGTGGATAAGGCGCTGATCTACGATCAGGGCTACCTACAGGAGGGCGACAGCCGCCGCGAAAAGGACGAGTTCGACTTCGACGACGACGGCGACGACGGCGATCACGGGATCCCGGTCACGTACACGCGAGACACGCTCGCGGAGCTGATCCAGACCGATCGGGATCGCCACCACCCCGAGCTGTCGGTCGAGGACGTCGTCATGCCCCGGGACGTGCTCAACGCCATGGTCGAGGGGCTGATCGACGCGCCGGTCTTCTCGACGGGCGAGCGCTCCGAGTTCGAGAACCGCGTCGTTCCCGTGAAGAACTACATCTACGACCAGCAGGAGTCAGACGTTATCGAGGCAATCATGCACGACAAACGCGTCGACGAGGAGACCGTCGCCGAGTACGTCGAACACGTCTACGCCTGGGAGACCGACGAACCGCTGTACAACGACCGCGGCGAGCGCGTCGAGCCCGATCCGCTGACGATGAAGCTGTTCGAGATCGAGCACCTGGGCCGGTTCTCCGAGGCCGAGTACGATGGCAACCAACCCCGCGAGAGCGTCCGGAACTTCCGGCGCGAGAAGGTCATCACGTCGCTGAACCGTCACGCCTGGGAGCACCGCGACGAGGACTTCTCCGTCGAGGACGTGGACCTCACGGCGATCCCTGTGATCAAGACCGTCCTCGAGAGCCACGACTGGGACGACGTCGAGCGGACCTTCGAGGACTTCGATCCGCGACAGTGGAGCGACCCGCCGAGCGGGACCGAGACGGCCGCGGTCAAGGAGAACACCATCGAGACGATGGTCGACCTCTTCGGCTACTCCGAGGCCTCGGCCGAACTGACCAGCAGACACGTCATGGGACAGGTGAGCTACAGATGGGACTGAGAGACGACCTCGAGCGATTCCGTGAAGTCGGCGAAGAGCGCCGCGAGGACCTGGCCGACTTCATCCAGTACGGCGACCTCGGACAGAGCCGGCCGGGCGAGATCAACATTCCGGTCAAGATCGTCTCGCTGCCGGAGTTCGAGTACGATCAGCGCGATCAGGGCGGCGTCGGACAGGGCGAGGACGGGACGCCGGACGCCGGCCAACCGGTCGGCCAGCCCCAGCCACAGCCGGGCGACGACGACGGCGAGGACGGCGAGCCCGGCGAGGAGGGCGGTGAGCACGAGTACTACGAGATGGACCCCGAGGAGTTCGCCCAGGAGCTCGACGAGGAACTCGGGCTCGACCTCGATCCCAAGGGGAAGAAAGTCGTCGAGGAGAAGGAGGGACCGTTCACGGATCTCACCCGCTCCGGCCCCAACAGCACGCTCGACTTCGAGCGGATGTTCAAGGAGGGACTCAAGCGCAAGCTCGCGATGGACTTCGACGAGGAGTTCCTGCGCGAACTCTGCAAGGTCGAGGGGATCGAGCCCCGCGAGGTCTTCGAGTGGGCCCGCGGCGAGAGCCTCCCGGTGTCGATGGCCTGGATCCAAGAGGCCTACGACGACGTTCCGGACGAGGAACGCGGGAAATGGGATTCCATCGAGGACGTCGAGGAGAACGTCGAGCGCGAGAGCGTCCAGCAGAAGATCCGCCGCGAGGGGGTCAAACACGTCCCCTTCCGCCGCGAGGACGAGCGCTACCGCCACCCCGAGATTATCGAGGAGAAGGAGAAGAACGTCGTCGTCGTCAACATCCGCGACGTCTCCGGCTCGATGCGAGAGAAGAAGCGCGAACTCGTCGAGCGGACCTTCACTCCACTGGACTGGTACCTCCAGGGCAAGTACGACAACGCCGAGTTCGTCTACATCGCCCACGACGCCGACGCCTGGCAGGTCGATCGAGACGAGTTCTTCGGCATCCGCAGCGGCGGCGGCACCAAGATCTCGAGCGCGTACGAACTCGCCCAAGAACTGTTAGAGGAGTATCCCTGGACCGACTGGAACCGGTACGTCTTCGCCGCGGGCGACTCCGAGAACTCGAGCAACGACACCGAAGAGCGCGTGATCCCGATGATGGAGCAGATCCCGGCGAACCTCCACGCCTACGTGGAGACCCAGCCCAGCGGCAACGCGATCAACGCCACTCACGCCGAGGAGTTAGAGCGCCACTTCGGGACCGACGCCGAGGACGTCGCGGTGGCGTACGTCAACGACGAATCGGACGTGACCGACGCGATCTACGATATCCTCAGTACGGAAGGTGAGCGAGATGAGTAAGTCAAATTCCAACGCGGATCGATTCCGCAAACAGGCGATCGCTAGCGAGCTCGAGGAGCCGGTCGAAGAGGCCCGGAACCTCGCGGAGAAGCTCGGCCTCGAGCCCTATCCGGTGAAGTACTGGATCATCGACTACGACGAGATGAACGAGCTCATCGCCTACGGCGGGTTCCAGTCGCGGTACCCGCACTGGCGGTGGGGAATGCAGTACGACAAACAGCAAAAGCAGGGCCAGTACGGCGGCGGGAAGGCCTTCGAGATCGTCAACAACGACAACCCGGCCCACGCGTTCTTACAGGAGTCGAACACGGTGGCCGACCAGAAGGCGGTCATCACGCACGTCGAGGCCCACTCGGACTTCTTTGCAAACAACGACTGGTTCGGCATGTTCACCAGCGGGCGCGCGGACGAGGATCAGGTCAACGCCGCGGCCATGCTCGAGCGCCACGCCCGCGCCATCAACGAGTACATGTCCGATCCCGACATCGACCGCGCTGAGGTCGAGAAGTGGATCGACCACTGTCTGAGTCTCGAGGACAATATCGACCAGCATCAGGTGTTCAGCCGCCGGCTCGACGTCGACGGCCCCGCGATCGAGGAGATCGACGAGGACCTCGCCGAGAAGTTAGACGAACTCGAGCTCTCCGACGAGATCAAAGGCGAGGTGTTCAACGAGGAGTGGGTCGAGAAACTCGAGGGCGAAGAGGGCGGCGCGACCTTCCCCGAGGAGCCACAGAAGGACCTGCTGGCGTTCGTCCGCGAGCACGGCAAGCAGTACGACGACGAGGCCGATCGGGGCGTCGAGATGGAGGAGTGGCAACGCGACATCCTCGACATGATGCGGGCGGAGGCCTACTACTTCGCCGCCCAGAAGATGACGAAGGTGATGAACGAGGGGTGGGCCGCCTACTGGGAATCGACGATGATGACCGACGAGGCGTTCGCCGGCGACGACGAGTTCCTCAACTACGCCGATCACATGGCGAAGGTCCTGGCGTCGGGCGGGCTCAACCCCTACAGCCTCGGGATGGAGCTCTGGGAGTACGTCGAGAACACGACCAACCGCCAGGAGGTCCTCGAGGCCCTGCTGCGCGTCGAGGGGATCTCCTGGCGCAACCTCGTCGACGTCGTCGACTTCGACGAGGTCCTCGCGGCGCTCGAGCCGCCGGAAGCGATCGAGACGATCACGCCCGAGACGCTCGATCAGCTCGAGGCGGTCTCTGACGAGTGGGTCGACCGCGAGGCGCTCGAGCGGGCCAAGGAGGGCGAGATCGACGTCGAGAAGTACCCCTGGAAGGTGCTGACCGAAGCGGGACTGGCGCGGCGACACTACTCGCTGGTCAAGCGTCAGCACCGCGGCTTCCTCAAGCGGATCAACCAGAACGAACTCGAGCGGATCGGCCGCTACCTGTTCGACGACGCGCGGTACGACTCGATCGAGGAGGCGCTCGAGGACGTCGACTTCACGGCGGGTTGGGACCGGATGTTCGACGTCCGGGAGAGTCACAACGACGTGACCTTCCTGGACGAGTTCCTGACCCAGGAGTTCATCACGGAGAACAACTACTTCACCTACGAACACTCGCAGGCGACGGGGCAGTTCCACGTCGCCAGCGACGCGGCCGAGGACGTCAAGAAGAAGCTCCTGCTGCAGTTCACCAACTTCGGGAAGCCGACCATCGCGGTCTACGACGGCAACTACAACAACGCGAACGAGCTGCTGCTCGGCCACCAGTACAACGGCGTCATGCTCGATCTGGGGCAGGCGAAGGAGACGCTCAAGCGGATCTTCGAGCTGTGGGGCCGGCCGGTGAACCTGCTGACGATCGTCAAGGAGGTCGACGAACACGATATCGAGGTGGCGAAGCGCCGCAACCGCGAGCCGGAACCCGAGGAGCAGGGGAAGCTGATCCGGTACAACGGCGAGACGGTGACGACCGAGGACGTGCCCTGGGAGGAGGTCGAGCACCTCGCGGCCGACGACGTCGACTACGACACGAAACCCGACGAGTGGCTCGCGTGAGGCCGCTCGGTTCGGGTTCTCCGTCCGACTTTCGGGAGTAGCAACTCGAGGGTCGTCGGCCAGAACCCTTACGTCGCCGTTCCCCAATGCAGGGGACACGATGGATGGGGACGGGGGCGAGGCCATCGAATCCCGGGGTCGGGGGGCCGCCGGGGTCGATTTGCCGTCGATACTCACACGACTCGACGATCCGGATCCGGCCGAGCAACGCGGTGCCGTCCGCCGGATTCGGACCGCGATCGACGACCAGGGGCAGGGAGCGGTCTGTGCACCGACGGTGCCGAAGTTACGGACGCTGCTCGAGCGGCCCGACGGGGATTTTCACGGTGAGGTCGCCGCCTGTCTCGCCGATCTGGCGGCCGAGGCACCCACCGACGTCGCGCCGTCGACCGGCGCGATCGTGACCGTCGCCCGCGAGCGCGCCGATCAACCGCTAACGCGAGAGCTCCTCCGCTGTCTCGCCGCCGTCGCGGCCGAACGGCCGGACGTCGTCGTCGAGCACGTCGAGGCGATCGCCGACGTGCTCGACCGGCGACGCGGCTACGACCACTGGGGGCTTCGAGCGCTGGCTCACGTTTCGAGGGAGGAGCCGACGGCGATCGAACCGGTGGCTCCGGTGCTCACCGATGCGCTGGCGGCGAACCCGGTCGAAAACGGGGAGCCGGCGCTTCGAGCGCTCGGTCGACTGGCGCGATCCGAGGGAGAGCTCCCCTCCCTCGAGCTCGTCGCGCACGCCGCCGCGCTCGTCGATCACGACGATCGATCCCTGCGACACGACGCGATCGGCTGTCTCGGCGACGTGGCCCACCGCGATCCCGCGGCGGTCGAACCGGTCTGTGCCGATCTCGAGGCGGCGCTTTCGTTTCCCGAGCCGGACACGCGGGCCGTCGCCGCGGTCACGGTCGCTCGCGTCGCCGCCGAGATCGATGACGCGGTCGACACGGTTCGCGGGCAGTTGCTCGAACTCCTCGCGGACGACCAGCCGCACGTCCGGGCGAACGCATGCGTCGCGCTCGGTCACGGCGGCGTCGACGCGGCCGCGCCGCGGCTGCGAGAACTCGCGAGCGAGGATCCGGCACCGAACGTCCGCGACCGCGCCTCGTGGGCCGTGAGACGCCTTTCAACGAGCCAGTAGCCGCGACCGCGACGCGGACCGGAACGCAGACGATAGTAGCCACTGAAAGTCACTACACACCTGATCGCATGACGGCTGTTCGATCGGCGTGTAACTCGTTTCAGTGGCTACTATATTCTCGCTGCCGTTTCGCCGACCATGGCGTTTTCAGTCGAGACCGAGTCCCGATCGACGACCGTCGACGTGACCGATCGCATCGCTGCGGCCGTTCCGGACGACCTCGAGTCGGGGACTTGCACCGCCTTCGTTCAGCATACGACGGCAGGGCTCGTCGTCCAAGAGGACGAGCCGCGACTTCGCGGCGACCTCGAGTCGTTCCTGCGCGACCTCGTGCCCGACGAGGGGCACGCACACGACGAGCTGGACGGCAATGCGGACGCCCATCTGCGAGCGGCGCTGATCGGGCCGGACGTGACGATACCGGTCGAGAACGGGGAGTTGGCACTGGGGACGTGGCAGTCGGTGTTGCTCGTCGAGTGTGACGGGCCGCGAACCCGGACCGTGACCGTGACGACCGTCGGCGAGTAGACCCGCGCTCGATTTCCGACGAGTCAGTCGTCCGAGAGCCGTGAGAATCGACCGGAAATCGATTCACCCGGATAATCAGAACAAATCTTTCATCCCTCGTTAGGACGGAAGTATATACGTGGGGACGTCGTCTCTTCGCTCGTATATGAGTCACCTCCGAGACGAATTGTACGATGCGTTGTCGAACCCGCACCGACGTCGACTGCTATTTGACCTCTTGGAGGACGCTCCGCGGACGGATTCGCCGAGATCACTCGAGACGTTACCGCCCGATTCGAGAGGCGGGAAGTCGACGAGGATCGAATATCACCACGTTCACCTGCCGAAACTGGAACAGTACGGGTTTATCGACTGGAGTTCCGACATCAGTTGCGTCGAGCGGGGACCCCGATTCGAGGACGTCAGCGCGACCCTGGAACTGCTTGCGACGTGTCGGGAGTTCGCTCCGGCGAGCGAGTGAAGTCACACGGCGATCGGCCGATCCGCCGAGACGCAGTCGACGCCGCGACGACCGAGCAGGGTCGCCATCGATCGCCGTTCGACCGTCCACGCGTGGACCTCGAGCCCCACCGCTTTCGCCCGCGGGACGATTCCGGTCGCCAGACAGCGCCAGCGACTCGCGCCGAGGACGTCACAGTCGAGTTCGACCGCCGTGGTGACCGGCGTCTCGAGGTGACGACTCGCCAGTAATCCGATCGGCCGGTCCGGATCGCGCTCGCGGATCGCCCGCAGTTCGTCGACCAGAAAGGACGTCGCGACGACGCGGTTGTCGACGGCCGCGTCCTCGAGGACCGCGAGGACGTCCGCGGCGATGCCCGGCTCCTTGAGTTCGAGATTGACCTCGACGGACGGCGGCAGGGCCGCGAGCATGTCCGCGAGGGTCGGAATCCGCTCGTCGGACTCGAGCACCGGGTAGTCGGTGAGCTCCGCGAGGGTAACCCCTGCGACGGGGCCCGAGCCGTCGGTGACGCGGTCGATCGTCTCGTCGTGGACGACCACGAGTTCGCCGGAGCCACAGCGGCGCACGTCGAACTCGACGGCGTCGGCGCGCTCGGCGGCGGCCCGGACGGCACCGATCGTGTTCTCGGGAGCGGTCGCGGCGAAGCCGCGATGTGCGATGAGTCGCATTTACCGGCCAATCGGAAGCCGCGGATTTCAGTGCCGCGCTCGGTCGCAGGGACTGTTTTCGAACGCAACTTTCGGGGACCTCCAAATTACTTAGCAAGCAATCTTAAAGCGATACCCTGACTAGATGGGGACGATTACTGGATTGGATGACCCACAGACTCGCTCAGCAATCGTGATCCGGCTATGAGCGGCCGCGATCGCGATTCGGTCGACGTGTTGCTCGTCGAGGACGAGACCGAGGACGTTCGGCTCATCCGCGAGGCGTTCGACGGGGTAGACGTCGAAACGTCGGTCCACGTCGCCACCGACGGTGACGAGGCGCTGACGATGCTGACTGACCGCGGCGACGAGCCGCCGTCGGTCCCGATCCCGGATCTCGTCTTGCTGGATCTGGATCTGCCGCGAATGAGCGGTCTCGAGCTCCTCGAGGCGATCACGGACGAGCCGGCGCTCGCGCGACTTCCCGTGCTCGTCTTGACGCGATCGGCGACGGTCGAAGACGTTCACGCGAGTTACGAGCTCGCGGCAAACGCCTATCTCATGAAACCGACCGATCCCGAGGAGTACGACGAGATGGTCGAGGCGGTCGCGGACTTCTGGTTCAGGCGGGCCGCCCTGCCGACGAACGGCTCGTAGCGCCGATCCGACGCTCGGCGACGCTTCCCCGCCCCTCCCTTTGATACGAACGGCCCACGCACCGTACGGTATGGCAGTCACGACCGAGTTCGACGTCGATTTCGACGGGACCGTCGCGGTGATCACCGGAGCCAGCGGCGCGCTCGGCAGCGCGGCCGTCGACCGCTTCCGCGAGGCGGGCGCGACGGTCTGTGCCGTCGACGTGATCGCCCCGGACGAGGAGGACAGTCTGCTCGAGGCCGACCCCGCCGACGAGTCCGACCTCGCGTTCTACGAGGCCGATCTGACCGACGAGGGCGACGTCGCGGCCCTGATGGAGTCCGTCGTCGACGATCACGGCCGGATCGACCACCTGCTGAACATCGCCGGGACGTGGCGCGGCGGCGACCACGTCGAAGACACCGATCTCGAGGAATTCGAGATGCTCGTCGACGTCAACCTGAAGACCGCGTTTCTGGCGTCCAAACACGCCCTCCCGACCCTGCAGGAAACGGACGGATCGATCGTCAGTATCAGCGCGCGCTCCTCGCTCGAGGGCGGCGAGGGCGACGGCCCCTACCGGATCACGAAGGCCGGTATCCGGCTACTGACGGAGACGCTGGCCGAGGAGAACCGCGGGACCGTCCGCGCGAACTGCGTCATGCCGAGCGTGATCGACACGCCGATGAACCGAGAGATGATGCCCGACGCCGATCACGACGAGTGGGTCGATCCGCTCGAGATCGCGGACGTGATGGCCTTCCTCTGTAGCGACGGGGCCGCGGTGACGAGCGGCGCTGCCGTGCCGGTGTACGGCGAGGCCTGAGAAGAGACGGCGAACGGCTGGTTACAGGTTTTGGCTGACCCAGTCCGAGAAGGGCCCGGTGAGGAAGTCGATATAGTCCACGAGACCCAGGTACAGGGAGACGGCGAGGACGACGATAATCGGAACGCGGACCGCCCAGATCCACGCCTGTCCCAGCGCGCCGAGATCGCCGATCCCCTTCGAGAGTTCGTCGACGGCGAACCGCGGTGCGACCCAGCCGACGAGCAACATGAGTACGAGCGCGCCGAACACCAGCAGAATCCCGTCGGCGAACAGGTCGAGCAGGTCGAGGAAGATCAGGTCGTACGTGACCGGAATCCCGAGCAGGTAGATGACCGTGCCCATTCCCAGCGCCGCCTTCCATCGGTCTACCCCCTTTTCGTCGATCACGTACGCGGTCACGACCTCGAGCAGAGAGATTGCACTCGAGAGGGCCGCGATCGCGACGGTCCCGAAGAACAGGAGGCCGAGGATGCGGCCGCCGGAGAGGGTCGCGAACGCGTCCGTCATCGACACGAAAATCGCGCCGGCACCGCCCTCGCCGGGTTCAGTGATCCCACCCGCGAAGAAGATCGGGAAGACGACCAGGCCAGTTAGGAACGCGATACCGGTGTCGAACCCGATGATCGTGAGGGCGTCTCTGGTCAGGTTTCGGTCCTCGCCGAGGTAGGACGCATAGGTAATCATCACGCCCATCCCGAGCGAGAGCGTGAAGAACGCCTGTCCGGCCGCTGCGGGCAGGAGTTCGGTCCAGTTCTCGAGGATGACGCCGAAGTCCGGGGAGAGATAGTACGAGTAGCCCGCCCCGGAATCGGGGAGGGTGAACGCCCAGACCGCCATTCCGACGAGCAAGAGCACGATCGCGGGAACCATCAGCTTCGTCGCGGCTTCGATGCCGCGGCGGATACCGAGGGCGACGATTCCGATCGTCAACGCCATGAAGATCGTGTGTAACACGAACGCGTCGAGTCCGGTCGACAGTTCACCGAACATGATCGCTGTCGCCGGCACGCCGGCTTCGGCCGCGGCGCTCTCGTAGCTCGCGAGGTGACTCGCATAGCTCCCGCGGAACCCCTCGAGGAAGTACCGAATGAACCAGCCGGCGACGACGCTGTAGTACGACAGAATCACGAATCCGGTGACGATGAACACGCCACCGACGTACTTCCAGGCGTTCCCCCCCAGTTCCATCAGTGCGCCGACCGGATTCCGCTCCGTCCGTCGGCCGACGACGAACTCGACCAGAATAGCCGGGAACCCGATGAGTCCGACGAACAGCAGGTACACGACCAGAAACGCCGCCCCACCGCCTTCACCCGCGACGAACGGGAACCGCCAGATGTTTCCTAACCCCACCGCGCTGCCGACTGCAGCGAGGATGAATCCTGTTCTCGTCGCCCACGTTTCACGCTGCGCCATAGCGGAGACGACAGTTTCCGCACCCTAAAACCTTACATTTGAATACTATATTCATCATTTTTCGATTTCGATCTTCATTGACAGCATATAGTTTAGATATTTATAACCATAGCTTTAGTTACGTTTTTAGGCGGCCGCTCGAGGGAGGAATACCGCCGACATCGGTAGAGCGATCGGCGCTCGCTGCGACGGCGGGCGAGCAGTCCCGTCGCCGGCCGTCGGTTCGACTCGCTGCTCGCGTTCACCCGCCACGGTCGGTCTGTCGTGAAGTATTTCAACTCCCGGGGTAACACTCGGACAAGTATGAGTACAGGTAACGTAAGGGGGAGACTCTCAGGCCTAACGGGACAGGACCTGGTAGGGGTGATACTGCTCCTCGGGATCGTCGTTTTGGCGGGGGATCTCGTCCGTCAGGTCGTGACCGGCGAGTTACCGATCGGCCGGCTGCGGTCGTATCTCTGGACCGGAATTGTCGACTCGTTGTACATCGGTCTGGCGGCCATCGGACTCTCGATGACGTACAGTATTCTCCGATTCGCGAACTTCTCGCACGGCGATCTGATCACGACCGGCGCGTTCTCAGGGTGGACGGTCGCCTATCTCGTCGGCGGCCTCGGCGTCGCCGACCTGAGTAGTCGACTGCTGCTTCGAGCGGGCGGCGGCGCACAGCCCGGTCGGATCGGAATGGACGTCCTCGCGTCGCCGATCGCGATCGTTCTCGGCCTCGTCACGGCCGTGATCGTGACGATTCTCGTCGCACTGGCGATCGATCGATACGTCTATCGGAACTTGCGCGACGAGGACGGCATCGCGCTGCTGATCGCCAGCGTCGGCGTCGCGCTCGCGTTACGATATCTCCTCGCGGTATTCTACACGCCGGAGACGCGCGGCGTCGTGGCCTCGGCTCCGGAGGTCGCCGGCGTCGATATCCATCAGCTGACGCTCGTCGTCTCGGCGGTCTCCCTGATGGCCGGCGTCCACCTGCTCTTGCAGTACACGAAACTCGGCAAGTCGATGCGAGCGATGTCCGACAACAAGGACCTCGCGCTCATCACGGGTATCCCGACCGAGCGCGTGATCTTCGCGACCTGGGTGATCGGGGCCGGGCTGGCCGGTGCCGCCGGCTACCTCATCGTCCTCGATCGCGGTCAGGTCTCGATCAACCTCGGCTGGTTCCTCCTCCTGTTGATCTTCGCGGCCGTCATCCTCGGCGGCATCGGCTCGATCTACGGGGCGATCGCGGGCTCGCTCGTCATCGGTATCACGATTAATCTCTCGCTCGTCTGGATTCCTTCTGACATGAACGAGATCGCGGCGTTCACGCTGATGATCCTCGTGTTGATCTTCCGACCCGACGGGCTATTCAGCGGGGTGGAAACGGCATGACGTCGATTCTCGACAGAGTTCTCGAGACGGTCTCCGAAGGGGTCGCCGCGCTCAGAAGTAAGCTGACCGACTCGAGGCGGCCCCAGTGGCAGAACGATCTGCTGCTGATCGGCGGCGTCATGCTGGCGACGTACGCCTTCTTCATCGCGATCGGACTGTTGTTCGGCGTCAGTACCAACCTGATCGTCGGGCAGCTCCAGCAGATCACATTCTTCGCGGCCGTTTACGCGCTCGCCGCGCTCGCGTTGAACCTCCACTGGGGGTACACCGGCCTGTTCAACATCGGCGTCGCCGGGTTCATGGCCGTCGGTGCGTACACCATGGGGATGTTGACTGCCGCACCGGACGGCTCGCCGCCCGGCCTGGGCCTTCCGCTGATCGTCGGCGTCGTCGGCGGCATGATCGCCGCCGCCCTCGTCGGCTTTATCGCGGCCCTGCCGGCCCTGCGGGTGCGAGCGGACTACTTCGCGATCGTCACGCTCGGGCTCTCCGAGATTATCCGTCGCGCCCTGCTCTCGCGGTCGCTACAGGAGTTCGAGATCGCCGGCTATACGCTCGGAACCGGCGGCGGCAGCGGGATCCGCGCTCCCTCGACCGACGTCGTCGCCGACTATCTGCTGTACGTCGGCGCTGACCGGACGGGCGTTCCGACGGCCCTCGGAGCCGTGTTGTTCGAGAGTGCTGAATCGCTGGGAATCCAGTCGTCGATCGTCAGAAACGCCGTCTACACGCTCGTGTTGATCGCGTTCGTCGTCGCCTTCTACCTGCTGTTGACTCGGATCGCATACTCCCCGTTCGGTCGGATCCTGAAAGCGATCCGGGAGGACGAACTCGCGGCCCGCTCGCTCGGCAAGGACACGAACCGCGCGAAGATCAAGGTCTTCATGCTCGGCTGTGCGCTGATGGGACTCGCCGGAATCCTCTGGCAGGGCAGCCGCTCCAACATCAGCCCGAACAGCTTCATGCCGATCGTGACGTTCTACATCTTCGTCGCGCTCATCGTCGGCGGCTCCGGATCGAACACCGGCAGCGTCGTCGGCGGCTTCGCGTTCGCCGCGTTCCTCTACCAGGGGCCCCGGTTCATCCGGACAATCGTTCGGGCGCTCTTCGACGTCCGCGCGCCGCCGACGATTTACGACGCGTTCGTCGCACTGGGCTCGGGCGATCCCCTGCCGATGCTCGGCTACTTCATCGGTAGCCTCGATGAGATACGATACATTTTCATCGGAATCGTGCTAATTACACTCATGATTTGGCGTCCCGACGGGCTGCTCGGCCATCGCAAGGAGATCGCGGCCGCGACCGACCTCTCGCGTCGGTCCGTCGCGACCGACGGAGGTGAGGAGACCGATGAGTGACGTCGAAACCGAATCCCAGTCCACGAACGACGAACAGGCCCTCGAGGAACCGAGGCGGCGAGCGACCGACGCGTCGATCCTCGAACTCCGCGATCTCGAGAAGCACTTCGGGGGGATCACCGCCGTCGACGGCGCGAGCTTCCACGTCGACCGCGGCACGATCACGGGGTTGATCGGCCCGAACGGGGCCGGGAAGTCGACGACATTCAACTGTATCACCGGCGTTCACGCGCCGGACGCGGGCGCGGTCATCTTCGACGGCGAGGAGATCACGGGGCAGGAACCCCACCAGATCGCCAACCGAGGACTCGTCCGGACGTTCCAGATCGCCCGCGAGTTCCCCGAGATGACCGTCCTCGAGAACATGATGCTCGCGCCGAAGGGGCAACTCGGCGAATCGCTGTGGCGGTCGGTGATGCCGATCGCCAGACGCGAGGTCGTCGAACAGGAAGGGGAAATGCGCGAGCGCGCCTGGGAGATGCTCGAGTTCTTCGAGATCGATCACCTCGCCCACGACTACGCCGGCAACCTCTCGGGCGGCCAGCGGAAGCTGCTCGAACTGGCGCGGGCGCTGCTGACCGAGCCGGAGATGCTCCTGCTGGACGAGCCGATGGCCGGCGTCAACCCCTCGCTCGAGAAGAAGCTCCTCGAGCACATTCACGAGCTCCAAGAGCAGGGATACACGTTCCTGCTGGTCGAGCACGATATGGACGTCATTATGAACCACTGCGAACACGTCATCGTCATGCATCAGGGGTCGGTCCTCGCCGAGGGGACGGCCGAGGAGATCCAGGCCGACGAGGACGTCGTCGAGGCCTATCTCGGAGGTGACGTCTGATGGCGCTGCTCGAGGTTTCCGATCTCGACGCAGGGTACGGCGATCTCCAGATCCTCGAGGGCGTCGACATGACCGTCGACGACAGTGAGTACGTCACCATCGTCGGCCCGAACGGGGCCGGAAAGTCGACCGTGATGAAGTCGATCTTCGGCCTGACGAGTTACATGGGCGGCTCGATCGACTTCGCCGGCGAGGAGATCAGTACCTACCGACCTGAGGACATCATCTCGACGGGGATCGGCTACGTGCCACAGAACGACAACGTCTTCCCGTCGCTGTCGGTCAGAGAGAACCTCGAGATGGGGGCCTACATCCTCGACGAGGTCCCCGAGCAGCGCCTCCGGGAAATCTACGATCGGTTCCCCATCCTTGAGGAGCGCGAGTCCCAGAAGGCGGGGACGATGAGCGGCGGGCAACAGCAGATGCTCGCGATGGGACGGGCGCTGATGCTCGATCCCGATCTGCTCATGCTCGACGAACCGAGCGCCGGGCTCGCGCCCGATCTGGTCGACGACATGTTCGACCGGATCGACGAGATCAACGACGACGGAACGGCGATTCTGCTCGTCGAACAGAACGCGAAAGAGGCGTTGCGCCGGTGTGATCGGGGCTACGTCCTCGTACAGGGCCAGAACAGATACGTCGACAGCGGCGACGCGCTGCTCGGCGACGAGCAGGTCCGACAGGACTTCCTCGGCGGCTAACGGGTCCGCGCGACCCTCGACGCTCGTTTACGATCGAGAGATCGAGAGACCGGGCCGACCACTCTTTGCCGAAATCCCGTCCGCGCGACCGCTCGGACGACCGCGAAAAAACATCGAGAATTCGGACCGACCGATTACGCCTCGAAGTCGATCTCCTCGACCGTCTCGACGCCGTCCTCGCCGAATTCGAAGATTTCGTAGGTGACCGCCTGCATGTCGCCGTTGTCGTCGAAGTTGACGCTGCTCGAGGCGCCCTGATAGTTGACCGAGTCACCGTTGTCGACCATTTCGACGGCCTCCTCGAGATTGCTCGGCCCGACTTCCTCGCCGTCGGGGTTCGCGACGTCGCGAATGCTGTCGCGGATCGCGGGGCCGTCCGTCTCGCCGGCGGCGACGCTCGCGAGGATGTTGACGGCCGTCGCGTCGTAGGCCTGTGCCGTGAACACGCCGGGTTCGGCGTCGTATTCGTCCTGATAGAGTTCGGTGAACGCGTCCTGTTCGGGACCGGCGGCCAGCGGGGCCGTCCCCACGACGTTGTCCATCGGGTTGTCGACGTTGCCGGGGAGTTCGTCGTCGCGGAGGCCGTCGGTCACCATGATCGTCTGTCCGGAATCGAAGTCGGAGTAGTAATCCCGGAAGATCTGCTCGCCGCTCGCCGGGTAGCCGATGACGATCATCATATCCGGATCGTCCGCCAGCGCGCTCTCGAGCGCGGAGGTGTACGACGGCTGCTCGGCCTCGAACGAGACGGTGTTCGAGACGGTGCCGCCGAGTTCCTCGAAGGCGCTGACGAACGAGTCGGACAGCTGCTGGCCGTAGTCGTTGTTGAGGTAGAACGACGCGGCGGACTCGAGCCCGCGTTCCTCGTAGGCGACCTCTGCCATGACCTCGCCCTGCAGCGCATCGCTTGGCGCGGTCCTGAAGATGAAGTCGTTGTCCTCGAGGTCCGTGATCGTCGGTGCGGTACTCGCCGGCGAGATCGCGACGACCTCGTTCGGAATCAGGATGTCCTGTGCGACCGTGATCGTCACCTGCGAGGACGCCGCACCGGTGATCGCCGGATAGCCGGCGTCGACCAGCGACTGTGCACCGCTCGAGCCGGCGTCGGCCGTCGATTCGGTGTCCTCCTCGCGGATGTCGATCGTGTAGTCGCTGTCCTCGAGTTGCGCCCCGGGCAGGATCGCGGCGTCCCGGATCGGCGAGCCGAGGTTCCCCAGATCGCCCGTGACCGGCTGGAGGACGCCCACCATCGCGTCCGCGTCGTCGCCCCCGCCGACGCCGTCACCGATACATCCCGCGACGCCTGCGATACCTGCAGCACCCAGCCCCTTGAGTACGTGTCGTCGATCGAATCCCATTGCTATAGAGTTACAAGGTCATTTCTGATATAAGTCTCTTTGGTGCCGTGCAAATTCCAGTGAGACCGTCGACGGAACGACGGCCGCGCGGACCCGTTCAGTCGGTCACCTGTCGGCAGACGGACATCGATCGTGTCCATGAGAACATCCAAACCCTCATGGGAAATAATACGAGTTACAGAACGTTTTTTATCCAGGTGACCGTTGCCACGGGCAATGAGTTGGCACGGGAGGGTTTCCCTATGACGATGGAAGACCGCATCGACGAACTCGAGGAGCTTCGCGAAGAAGCGCGGCGGGGTGGCGGTGAGGCGCGCATCGAGAAGCAACACGACAAGGGGAAGATGACCGCCCGCGAGCGGATCGATTACTTCCTCGACGACGACACCTTCACGGAGTTCGACCAGCTCCGGACCCACCAGACGAGCCAGTTCGGGATGGAAGAGAAGAAGATTCCCGGCGACGGCGTCGTCACGGGCTACGGCGAGGTCAACGGGCGGAAAGTCTTCGTCTTCGCTCACGACTTCACCGTCTTCGGCGGCTCGCTCGGCGAGGTCTTCGCCGAGAAGGTCTGCAAGGTCATGGACATGGCGATGGAAGTCGGCGCGCCCGTCATCGGGCTCAACGATTCCGCCGGCGCTCGGATTCAGGAGGGAGTCAAGAGTCTCGCCGGCTTCACGGAAATCTTCCGGCGAAATCAGGAGGCCAGCGGCGTCGTCCCCCAGATATCGGGAATCATGGGCCCGTGTGCGGGCGGCGCAGTCTACTCCCCGTCGATCACCGACTTCATTTTCATGGTGAAAGACACGAGCCACATGTACATCACCGGTCCCGGCGTCACTAAGACCGTCACCGGTGAGGACGTCACCCACGAGGAACTCGGCGGCGCGATGACCCACGCCGACAAGACCGGCGTCGCCCAGTTCGCCTGCGAGAGCGAGGAGCAGGCCTTAGACGACATCAAGCGGCTCCTCTCCTATCTGCCCCAGAACAACGTCGAGGATCCGCCCCGCGTCGAGCCCTGGGACGATCCCGACCGCCGCGACGAGGAACTCAAGAGTATCGTCCCTCCGAGTCCGCAGAAGCCCTACGATATGACCAACGTCATCGACTCGGTCGTCGACGAGGGCTCGTTCTTCGAAGTCGCGGACAACTTCGCCAAGAACATCGTCGTCGGCTTCGGCCGCCTCGACGGGCGCTCGGTCGGCCTCGTCGCCAACCAGCCCCGCGTCAACGCCGGGACGCTGACCGTCGACGCCTCGATGAAGGCCTCGCGGTTCGTCCGCTTCTGTGACTCGTTTAACATCCCGATCGTCACCTTCGTCGACGTCCCCGGCTACATGCCTGGGACCGATCAGGAACACCGCGGGATCATCCGCCACGGCGCGAAACTGCTCTACGCCTACGCCGAGGCGACCGTTCCCCTCCTCACGGTCATCACGCGCAAGGCCTACGGCGGTGCCTACTGCGTCATGGCCTCGAAGAACCTCGGCGCGGACGTCAACTACGCCTGGCCGACCGCCGAGATCGCCGTCATGGGCCCACAGGGCGCGGTCAACATCCTCTACCGCGAGGAACTCGAGCAGGCCGACAACCCCGACGAGCTCCGGGACGAACTCATCGAGGAGTACCGCGAGGAGTTCGCCAATCCCTACACCGCGACGGACAAAGGCTTCCTCGACGACGTCATCGTCCCGACCGAGACCCGGCCGCGGCTGATCCGCGACCTCGAGATGCTCGAGACCAAGCGCGAACAGAACCCGGACAAGAAACACGGCAACATTCCGCTGTAATATGACCCCCCGACAGACTACCGCCGACGGCGCGGCTCCGTCGACGGACGACGAGACTGCCGGCGGCGAATCGGCCGGCCTCGAGGCGGCCCTTCCCGGGGACGTCGCCCTCGACCTGCCCGACGACGCGGACGACGAGGAGGCCGCGGCGATCGCGGCCGCGATCGGGGCCCATCTCCACGATCAGACGCTGGCGGCCGCCGCAGCGGCGGCCGAGGGCGAAGAGACGTGGGACGACGATCGCTGGGCCTTCGCCGGACGCGTTCGCGCACAGCAACACCGGACCGTTCGCGTCCCCCGCGACGCACCGACCGACGCGTGGTCGGCCGCGGGGCGGACGAAGCGGTTCTGACGACGGCCACAGAGAGCGTTTTTATCGACTCGTGGAGGGTCCGCTACTCAACGACAACGATAGCGACCGTATCGCCGTCTCTCACCACCTGACAGGCACCGGTTCTGCTCGGCGAGCACGATAATACGCTCGAGGGGAACGATAAACGCCCGAGGGAGAACTGACGCTCGACGGCGATCGGCAGTTCGTCACGGCGGAGTTCTCGTCGGAACTCACGGCCGTCGAACCGACCGAACCGGAGTGGCTTCGAGGACGGCCGCGAGGCGATCGAAGAGCGGGCGAATTCGAGCGTCGACGAGTGACAGGAGCGGCAAGCGAAAACGGACGCCGCCCGCTCGAGACGGGCCGCGTTACTCCGAGTCGGGTTCCAGGTCGTGCTCGTCGTCGGTCTCCGACATGGTGATCGGGTCTTCGGCCTCCATCCCGACGTCTTCGCCCTGTTTGATCGCCTGAGCCTGCTGTTCCATCGCTTCGACGTCCATCTCCGCTTGCTCGTCGATTTCGCCGATGATATCCGCGATGTCGTCCAGCCCGATCAGTTCGCGCGTCTCCTCGTCGAACTCGAGGCTCTCGAGGTCCGCCCCGTTGCCTTTCACGTCGCTGCCCGAGAGGTGCTTGCCGTAGCGGCCGACCAGCGAGGTGAGTTCCTGGGGCATGACGAACGTCGTCGACTCGCCCTGGCCGATCTCGGCGAGCGTCTCCATTCCCTTGTCGATGACCGCGCGTTCGCCCATCGACTCCGCGGAGCGCGCGCGCAGGACGGTCGAGATGGCGTCACCTTGGGACTCGAGGATCTGGCTCTGTTTCTCCCCCTGGGCGCGGATGATGTTCGACTGCTTGTCACCCTCCGCTTTCTCGACGGCGCTGCGGCGTTCGCCCTGCGCCTCGAGGATCATCGCGCGCCGGCGGCGCTCGGCGGAGGTCTGTTCCTCCATCGCGCCCTTGACGCCCGCGGAGGGCGTGACCTCGCGGACCTCGACGGACTCGACGCGGATGCCCCACTCGTCGGTGGGTTCGTCCAGTTCCTGCCGGATGCGCTCGTTGATCATCTCGCGCCGGCTGAGCGTATCGTCGAGTTCCATGTCGCCGATCACGGCGCGCAGCGTGGTCTGTGCGAGATTCGAGACCGCCCGCTGGTAGTCGTCGACTTCGAGAAACGCGCGTTTGGCGTTCATGACCCGAATGTAGACGACCGCGTCGGCCGTGACGGGAGAGTTGTCCCGCGTGATCGCTTCCTGCTGTGGGACGTCTAGCGTCTGTGTTCGCATGTCGAACGTGTAGATCCGGGAGACGAACGGCGGTACGATGTTCAGCCCCGGCTCGAGCAGTTTCCGATACTCGCCGAAGACGGTCAGTGCGGCCCTGTCGTAGGCGTCGACGATCTCGACCATCTGCCAGACCGTGATTGCGACGAGGAGGAGTACGACGGCTCCGACGAGGAGTAACGGATCCTCGAGTACCGACTGCGTCTGCAGCGGGCTGCGTGTCAACTCGAACATGTCTCCGCTACGGACTGGAATCGGATAACGATTGCCCACAACTAGCACGGGTGGGCCCTCGTGCGACAATCGGGTGCTCGAGTCGTCGTTGGATCGTCGCCGTCCGTCGTTTGTCCGGGGCCATCCGCATCGGCAAAACCTGTCGCGTTATCGGACCGGTTGCGAAAAAGTAAGGTAGGGCCCTCACGACGGTTTCCACAGGAATGTTCAGGAAGGTTCTCGTGGCGAACCGCGGGGAGATCGCCGTTCGCGTCATGCGAGCGTGCGAAGAGTTGAATATCGGGACCGTCGCCGTCTACTCCGAGGCCGACTCGGACTCGGGGCACGTGCGCTACGCCGACGAGGCGTACAACGTGGGGCCGGCGCGTGCGGCCGACTCCTACCTCGATCACGAGGCCGTCATCGAGGCCGCGCGGAAGGCCGACGCCGACGCCATCCATCCCGGATATGGGTTCCTCGCGGAGAACGCCGAGTTCGCGGGCAAGGTCGAGGAGGTCGAGGGGATCACCTGGATCGGCCCGTCCAGCGACGCGATGGAGTCCCTCGGTGAGAAGACCAAAGCGCGGAAGATCATGAGCGAGGCCGACGTGCCGATCGTTCCCGGGACCACCGACCCCGTCACCGATCCCGAGGAGGTCAAAGCGTTCGGCGAGGAACACGGCTATCCCATCGCCATCAAGGCCGAGGGCGGCGGCGGCGGCCGCGGGATGAAGGTCGTCTGGGACGAGAGCGAAGTCGAGGACCAACTCGAGAGCGCCAAGCGCGAGGGCGAGGCCTACTTCGACAACGATTCGGTCTACCTCGAGCGCTACCTCGAGCAGCCCCGCCACATCGAGGTCCAGATTCTGGCCGACGAACACGGGAACGTCCGCCATCTGGGCGAACGCGACTGCTCGCTGCAGCGCCGCCACCAGAAGGTCATCGAGGAGGGACCCTCCGCGGCCCTCTCGGACGAACTGCGCGAGAAGATCGGCGAGTCCGCCCGTCGAGGCGTCGCCGCCGCGGACTACACTAACGCCGGCACCGTCGAGTTCCTCGTCGAGGAGGAGGACCGCGAGGCGGGCGAACTGCTCGGCCCCGACGCGAACTTCTTCTTCCTCGAGGTCAACACGCGGATCCAGGTCGAACACACGGTCACCGAGCAGATCACCGGGATCGACATCGTCAAGCGCCAGATCCAGGTCGCCGCCGGCGAGGAGGTCGACTTCGATCAGGACGACGTCGATATCGACGGCCACGCGATGGAGTTCCGAATCAACGCCGAGAACGCGGCCAACGACTTCGCGCCCGCGACCGGCGGCACACTCGAAACGTACGACCCGCCGGGCGGGATCGGCGTCCGACTCGACGACGCGCTTCGACAGGGCGACGAACTCGTCACCGACTACGACTCCATGATCGCGAAGCTGGTCGTCTGGGGCGAGGATCGCGACGAGTGTATCGAGCGTTCGCTCCGCGCGCTCCGCGAGTACCAGATCGAGGGCATCCCGACGATCATCCCGTTCCACCGGCTGATGCTCACCGACGAGGAGTTCGTCCGGAGCACGCACACGACGAAGTACCTCGACGAAGAGCTGGACGAGAGCCGCATCGAGGAGGCCCAGGAGCAGTGGGGCGGTGACACCGGCGACGGCGGCGCGAGCGACGACGAGGACGAGGCCGTCGAGCGCGAGTTCACCGTCGAGGTCAACGGCAAGCGGTTCGAGGTCGAACTCGAGGAACACGGCGCGCCCGCCATCCCGACCGGCAACGTCGAGGCCGGCGGCGGCCAGGCGAGTCGGCCCGAGCCCGCGGGTGGCTCGAGCAGCGGCGGCGCCGAACTCGAGGGCGAGGGCGAGACCGTCGACGCCGAGATGCAGGGGACGATTCTCGACATCGAAGTCGCGGAGGGCGACGAGGTCGCGGCCGGCGACGTGCTGGTCGTCCTCGAAGCCATGAAGATGGAGAACGACATCGTGGCCTCCCGCGGCGGGACAGTCACGCAGATCGCCGTCGAGGAGGGCGACAGCGTCGACATGGGCGACACGCTGGTCATTCTCGAGTAACGTCGTCGTCCGCGTCGCACGGTCGGGAGCGGACGCGTCCGCTTTCGAACGTGTTCGCCGGAATTTCGAAGGGGACTCTCGCGCATCGAAGAGATGCACGCGCCATCCGAGACCCTGCGGGCGATCGACGGGACGACGGTTGTCTGCGCCGCTCCTCGTCGATCCACCGTCCATACATCCCTGACGGGTGTCGCGTGCACTCGACCGCGACCGGTCGAGACGATCGGTGCGTCGATCCGGCGGCTTCACCGAGCCATCGTCTGTGACGGTCGATACCGCGTCGATCGACGGGCGTTCGCCTCAGTGGTGGTCGTTCGATCAGCCCTGCAGTATCGACCGTCGCTCTGACTCACTTCTCTCGATCCCCATCGAAAAGCGCCGCCCGACCGTCTCTCAGTCACCGGTCGAGGCGCTGCGGGGCTCGCCGTCGGCGTCGTCCCACGGGAGCGGTCCGTCGTACCCCTCGGGAACGAACGGACAGAGCGGATCGCTCGCCAGCGGGTCGCCGGTGTGAGCGAACGCGCGCGAGCGGCTCCCGCCACAGACGTTGCGATACGGACAGGCCCCGCACTTGCCCGAGAGCTCGTCGCGGTCGCGCAGCGACCGGAAGAGGTCCGACTCGCGGTAGAGCTCGGTGACCGGCCGGTCGCGGACGTTGCCGGCCGATTCGGGCAGGAAGCCGGAGGGGAAGACCTCACCGGTGTGACTGACGAACGCGAAGCCGTCGCCCGCGACGATGCCGGTCCGTCGCTCGATACCGGCCCCCGGACCGCCCGCACCGTCCTCCGCGTCGTCACCGTTCGCCCGTCGCTGCATCGCGACCCGCCGGTACTGCGGGGCCTCAGTGGTCTTGACGCCGAAAGGCTCCGTCTCGCTGACCTCGTGGAGCCACTCCATTACCGCGTCGGCCCGCTCGGGCGCGACCGGCTCGAGGATCTTCCCCCTCCCGACGGGCACGAGGAAGAAGACGCTCCACATGACGGCCCCGATCTCGGTCAGCAGCTCCCGGATCGCGGGGAGTTCCTCGACGGTCTGTCGACAGACCGTGGTGTTGACCTGGACCGGCAGGCCGGCCGCTCGAGCGTCCTCGACGGCTCGGATGGTCTCCTCGAAACTGCCGTCCTCGCCGCGGAAGGCGTCGTGGCTCTCCGGCGAGGCCCCGTCGAGGCTGACCGCCATTCGCTTGAGTCCGGCGTCGGCCATCGACTCGATGCGATCGGCGGTCAGCGAGCCCGTCCCGCTCGGGGTGATCGTCATCCGCAGCCCGAGGTCATCGCCGTGGGCGATCAGTTCCGCGACGTCGTCGCGGACGAGCGGATCGCCGCCCGAGAGCACGACCAGTTGGCCGTCGCCGAACTCGGCGGCCTGCTCGAGCAGGTCCTTCCCCTCTGCGGTCGAGAGTTCGTCGGGGTGGCGCTGGGGTTTCGCGTCGGCCCGACAGTGATCGCAAGCGAGGCCGCAGGCCTGGGTGAGCTCCCAGATGAGGACGAACGGTCGCTCGGACGTGTCGAGAGTGCCAGGGCGCATAGCGGGGACTGAGCATCGGACGACCGAAAACGCCCCCGTCGTTCCCGCCGCTCGGGAAGACGGGAAGATGTTCGATTTCTCGAGAAAGTATTCCCGCGCATTGGGAGGTCGCACAACGACCTTCGGTATCGTCTCGAAGGTGTCGATATGGTCGAGAAAGCGCGCCGGTCGGCGGTCGAGAGCGACGAGCGAGGAAATCCGACTCGGCAGTGGGAGGTCTTCGTCCGGAACGAGGAGGGAGATCCGATGCGCCACGTCGGGAGCGTCGCCGCCGCGAGCGGGAGCGAAGCGCACGAACACGCGTCCCGGCTGTTCGGCTGGTACGCCGCCGACGTCTGGCTCTGTCCGGCCGACGCGGTCGAGCGGTACTCGACGCGCGGACTCGCGGAGACGGCGGAGGAACGGCCAGACGAGAGCGCTGGCGACGACGATGCCGACGATGCCGACAGTGACGACGAGAGCGACGAGCCGCGCGTCTACAAGGAGACCGCGGGCGCTTCGGAGGTGAACAGCCTGTGATCTCGATCAGTAAGCTGCTCTGCGACCTCGACGCAGAGGGCGACGGTCTGCGCTACGACGCGGCGGACGACTCCGAAAAGCCACAGATCACCGAGGAGAAACAGCGACGACCCGTGGTCGTCTGGAACACGACTCGCCGGTGTAACCTCTACTGTTCGCACTGCTACGCCGGTGCCGAGACCGAGGCCGCGACCGGCGAGTTCACGACGGCCGAGGCGAAGTCGTTCCTCGATCAGCTCGCGGCGTTCGGCGCGCCCGTTATCCTCTTCTCCGGCGGCGAGCCGCTCGTCCGCGACGATCTGGTCGAACTGGTCTCCTACGCGGCGGATCGCGGGCTCCGGCCCGTGCTGTCCTCGAACGGTACCCTGCTCACCCATGAGAAGGCCGATGCGCTCCGGGACGCCGGACTCCGGTACGCCGGCATCTCCGTCGACGGCCTCCCCGAACGCAACGACCGGTTCCGCGGCGAGGAGGGCGCGTTCGACGCCGCCGTCCGCGGCATCGAGAACTGTCTCGAGGCCGGGCTCAAGACCGGCCTGCGGTACACGATCACCGAGGCCAACGCGCCCGACCTCGAGGGGGTCGTCGACCTGCTCGTCGAGAAGGGCCTCGACCGGTTCTGTTTCTACCACCTCGATTACGGCGGCCGGGGAGCCGAAATCGTCGACGCCGACCTCTCTCCCCGAGAGAAACGCGAGGCGATCGAGCAAGTCGCCGACCTCACGCTCGAGTATCACGACCGCGGCGAGGAGATCGAGACCCTGCTGGTCGGCAACTACGCCGACGCCGCCTTCCTCGTGGAGTACGCCCGGGAGACCTTCGGCGAGGCGAAGGCGCGGGCGGTCTACGAGCACCTCGAGCGAAACGGCGGCGACCCGACGGGCGAGCGGATCGCGGACGTCGATTATCAGGGCAACGTCCACCTCACCCAGTTCTGGCAGGGGTACAGCCTCGGCAACGTTCGCGACCGCCCCTTCGGAGAGATCTGGGAGGACGAGTCGAACCCGCTGCTCGCGGCGCTCCGAAACCGCAAGGAGCACCTGAACGGCAAGTGCGCGGACTGTCAGTATCAGTCGATCTGTCGCGGCGGCTCGCGGCTGCGGGCGCTGGCGACGACGGGCGACCTGTTCGCGCCCGATCCGCAGTGTTACCTCCGCGACGACGAGGTGAGCGGCGAGGGAAATGGACCGATCGTCGGCGGTGCCGCGGACTGATTCGTGGTGTCTGACCGCGGTCACCGACGATACCGGAGATTCGATCGGATCGCCCTTCGACCAGGCGACTCGCTCAGCGACGGGAGTCGGGTCTCGCGGGAAGCTGTCCGAGACAGTGACGGCAGTAGGTGTAGCTGTGTTCGTTCTCCGTGCCACACACGCGGCAGGTGACCGGTTCGTCGAACGTCTGCGTTCGGGAACTCATCGTCGGTGCTAACGACCTGGGTCAGATAGCCCCCAGCCTGACGATTGCAAGGGATCGAGCGCCGTCGTTCGATTCGTCCGGTACGTGCGGTCGCCGCGCTCAGTCGCCGCCCACGTGGACCCGAGTCACGTGTCCGCCACAGCCGCACCGATCGACGTACTCGAGCCGAATATCGTCGAACGTCGCCTCGAGTTCGTCCCAGAGATACGTCTCGGGATGGCCGTGGTCGCCGTGCGTGACGAGGTTGACGTGGTAGCCGGCGGCGGTCTCCGCGACCGCGTCTTTCGACTGCTCGACGATCAGGTCCCGATCCATCGCGTGCTCGGGGCCCTCGAGGTTCGCCGACCACGACGCGTCGTGCTCGCTGCGCGTGACGGGGTCGACGCCGGAGACGTCTTCGGTCATAGTCGTCACTCGGACCGCGACGGGCCTAAGACCTGAGCCGAACTCGTTCGGCCCCGCGGTCATCGGGGCTACCACTGGGGACCACCGGCGACGGGCGGCGGGGCGGTCAGCAGCAGAACATGAACGGATAGATCAGCGCGACGCGATCACCGTCGGTGAGTTCCGTCTCGAACCCGCCGAGGTGTTCGTTGAACCGGCCGTTGACGCAGACGCGCGCGTACGGCCGGGTCTGCTCGCCCTCCGGATTCTTGCGCCAGGTGCCGGGCAGGTCGTCGGGGACCGGTGCCCAGCCGCTGTGGGTCGCGTCCGCTTCGGTCTCGGCGATGAGCATGTCCTCGAGATCGTACTCCTCGAAGAAGGCCTCGAGGAAGTCCCGGAGTCGATCGCCCTCGAAGGTGAACTCGAGTTCGTAGCTCCCGATTTCGGTGCGGACGTGCCCGGTACAGCGGACGGTCACGGTCGTCGTCTCGGTCTCTCGGTCGCTCGTCGCGGCGGAATACTGGTCCGGGCCGGTCGCGGTCGAGCGGTCGTCGGCGGTGGTCGTCGCTTGGTCGGGCCTCATGGATCACTCGGTGATACGACGCGAACCGGCAAACGCTATCTTCCGAACGTGTTCGGGATGAAGGGGACGACCGTACGGGTCGAACCCGCAACCATGAACGGAATACCGGGCGGGTTACGGACCGACCAGCAACCGCCGATGGTGATCCCGCTGCGACACTTCCTGCTCGCGCTGGGATTCCTCGCGGTCGGTATCGGTGGTGGAACCGTCCTGGCCGTCGCGACGCTGCCCGGACTCGCCGGGCTGGCACACCTCCACGTCCTGCTCGTGGGCTGGGTCGCGGTGACGATCATGGGCGCGATGACCCAGTTCGTCCCCGTCTGGTCCGGCGTGTCGATCCGCTCTCGACGGCTGGCGATCGCCCAACTGTGGCTCGTCACGATCGGACTGGCCGGGTTCGGAGCGGCGCTGCTCGCGGGCGCGTTCGCCTGGCTCCCGGTCGCCGGCGCGCTCATGCTCGCGGGGATCTGGACGTTCGTCTACAACGTCGGGCGCACGCTCGTCCGTGCGCGCCCGTTCGATTTCACGGAGCGACACTTCGCGCTCGCGCTCGCGTGTTTCGGCTTAGTCGCGCCCCTCGGCCTGCTGCTGGCCGTCGATTTCACCACACCGGTGTTCGATTCGGTCGCGGTGAGCCGCGTCGAGATTCACCGCTCTCACGCGACGCTGGCGCTGTTCGGCGCGCTGCTCGCGACGGTCGTCGGTGCGCTGTTCCAACTGACGAAGATGTTCACGCAGGCGGAGCCCGATCGGCTTAGCGATCGCCTGCTCGCCCTCGAGCAACTGTGCTTCCCGGTCGGGCTCGCGGCCCTCGCGGTCGGACGCGGGCTCACTATCGAGGTGCTCGCTCGAGCCGGGGGGATCGCGCTCCTCGTCGGACTCGCCGCGTTCGCGGTCGTCGTCGCCCGATTGCTGGCGGGCGCGACGGTCGAGCGCTCTCCGATGCTCGCTCGCTACTGGGTCGTCGTAGCGGCGCTGGTCGGGTGGATCACCCTCACCGCGCCGACGTGGTGGACCGACCCGCTCGCGCCCGAGTCGCTCTTCGGTCACCCCGACGCCCGGAATCTCCTGCTGTTCGGCGTCTTCGGGTTCGTCGTCGTCGGCTCGCTGTACCACATCGTTCCCTTCATCATCTGGATCGAGCGCTACAGCGATCGCCTCGGCTTCGAGCAGGTGCCGATGATCGACGACCTCTACGACGACCGCCTCGAGCGCGCGGACTTCTGGCTGCTGCTCGTCGGATTCGGCGGCCTCGCCGCGGCGCCGCTGGTCGGGCTCCCGGCCGTCGCGACCACCGCGAGCGACCTGCTCGCGACGGTCGGCGTCGGGCTGTTCGTCGCGAACATGTTGCTGACGATCCACCGTCACGGACCCGACGGGATCGCCGGCGTCCTCGCGAGCGCGTTCGAGTCGAGTGAGGACGCCCCTGCAGCGGGCGGGGAGCCCGACGTGGACGCGTCGCCCGATCGGTGACCGAACGGAGACGATCCGTTGGAGAACGGCTCGAGCCTATTCATCGGGCGAGACGTCGACTCCAGGTTCGTACCGCTGTGATTCGATCGTCGAGACGACCAGTTCGCCGTACTCGGCGGCCGTCAGTTCGCCCGCGTTGTACTCCTCCGCGTGGGGCGTCTCGACCGTCGCCGAGCCGTACGAGGCGGGCGCGTCGTCGAGGATCGTCGCCCCCAGCGCGACGGCATCGTAGCCCGTTTCGACCAGCGACGCGTAGCCGCCCGCGATCAGGGCGACGTCGTGAACGTTTCCCTCGTCGTATCGATCGGTGTTGACGTACTCGAGCGTCAGCACGTCCCGCTCGCGTTCGACCGACTCGACGACCATGTCGTACTCCTCGAGCGTCGACGCGAGCCCCTCGAGGTCAGTGATATCGGCGCTCGCGAGTTCCGGAATCCGCTCCTCGAGGATCGCGCTTCGCTCCTCGACGGGGAGGTCGGGGACGTACTCCGAGACCGGCCACTCCGTGTTCTGGGGGAACTCCGTTCCCATCTCCTCGATACAGCCGGCAAGGGAGGCGATCGCGGCGACTGCCCCCGCCTGCAGGAACCGCCGCCGCGTCGGCCGCTCGCTCTCGCCCCCCGGCGCGTTCCGATCCATACCCGTGGCCACGCCGCCTCAGGGCAAATGAATTCGTTCTGCAAACGCCGGCACGGGGATCAAGGATCGGTTTCTCGTAGGGAGTATCGCCCAGATGGCCCTCGAGCTGTACAACGTCGGCCTGGTCGTGATCGGTATCGGACTGTTCGGCGTCGCCGTCCTCCCGCGGTTCGTCTCCGACCGCGCAATCTCGCTGCCGATCTTCTTCGTCGCCTTCGGCATGCTCGTCTTCGGGCTGCCGATCGGGCTCCCCGCGCCGGATCCCTTGGAGCAGGGGACGACGACGGAGCACCTCGCGGAACTGGGCGTCATCATCGCGCTGATGGGCGTCGGGCTGAAGATCGACCGCTTCCCCGGGCTGCGCGCGTGGGCGTCGACCTGGCGATTGCTCGCGATCACGATGCCGCTGTCGATCGCCGGCGCGGCGCTGCTCGGCCGGTGGCTCGGCCTCGTGATTCCGACCGCGGTCCTGCTGGGCGCGTGTATCGCGCCGACCGACCCGGTGCTAGCGTCGGAGGTCCAGGTCGGCGGGCCGGGGATGGGCAGCGAAGAAGAAGGGCTCGAGGAGGCGGCCGGCGGCGAAGACGAGGTCCGGTTCGCGCTCACCTCCGAGGCCGGACTGAACGACGGGCTCGCCTTTCCGTTCACGAACATGGCGATCGCGATCGCCCTCGTCGGAATCGCGCCCGGAAACTGGGTCGGCGAGTGGCTCCTCGTCGATGTCGGCTACCGGATCGTCGTCGGCGTGCTATTCGGCGTCGTCCTCGGCTATCTGACCGCGCGGCTCGTCTTCGCCACGGAACCCGACACCCCCGTCGCGGAGTCGGTCCAGGGACTCGAGGCGATCGCCGGCACCCTGTTCGTCTACGGGGCGACCGAACTCGCGAGCGGCTACGGCTTCATCGCGGTCTTCGTCGCCGCGCTGACGGTCCGCCACTACGAGCGATCCCACGATTACAACCGATCGCTCCACGAGGTCAGCGAGTTCGCCGAGCAGGTGATGATGGCCTTCATCATGCTCTTCTTCGGCGGCGCGATCGTCGGGGGACTCCTCCAGCCGCTGACCCTCGAAGCGATCGCGGCGGCGGTCGCGATCGTCTTCCTCGTTCGCCCAGTCGCCGGGCTGGTGGGGTTTCTCGGGTTCGATCGCGACCCCGCCGAACGGGCGACGATCGCCTTCTTCGGCGTGCGGGGGATCGGCTCGTTCTACTACCTCGCACACGGGCTGAACGAGGCCGCGTTCCCCGACGCCGACGTGTTGTGGGCCGTCGTCGGCGCGGTCGTCCTCATCTCGATCGTCGTCCACGGGGTCACCGCCACCCCGGCGGTCCGCTGGCTCGAGGCGCGGGCGGAGTAGCGGGCGGCTCACCCCGTCCAGTCGGCGCGCTCGAGGAAGACCGTCCAGAGAACGGCGGCGTAGAGGGCCGCACCCAGCGCCGAGAGCCAGCGACCCGGTCCGACCAGCGGCGGGACCGACGCGAGCAGGCCCGCGACCTCGAGACCCAGACCGGCGACGAGTGCCGCGACCGACGCGCTCGCGGTTCGGTCGCCGATCCCGCGGGCGGACGCGACTGCGGGCGGATAGAAGCGGTAGGTGACGCCGACGATCATCAGCCCGAGGAAGCCGCCGACGGCGAGCCGGTAGTGGGCGTCGAACGCGGTCGCCGGCAGCGTCGCGGCGGGTGCGAAGGCGAAGAGCAGACCCAGAACGGCGACCAGCGCGCCGCAGCCGGCGGCGGCGATGACGGCTCGGCCGCCGACGCGTCGGCGCTCGCTCTGCCGAGACAGGTCGAGAACGGCGACGGCGAAGCTGACGAGCGCGGTCGCCTGGAGCGCGGCACCGATGCGAAACAGCGTCCCGCCGCGGAAGTCGACCGCGAGCAGTGCGGGACCGGCGATGCCGGCGGCCACGACCAGCGAGACCAGCAGCGGGTTCACCGAGGCGACCAGCAGTCGGGGCAACAGCCGGAATCCGACCGCGAACACGAGCAGCGCGACCGTGCCGGCGGCGAGTAGGTGAGTCGTCGCCGGCCCGTTCGCCGGGAATGCGGCCGGCTCGAGGCCGAGTGCGGCCGCCAGCGGTAGCGCCGAACCGACGAGCAGGTACGCGAGCACGACGGGGACGGCGGCGTTCGCGACCCGGTCGGCTCGCCTGCGATGGGCATCGGTCTCGCCGGTCCCGGTCTCGCGTCCCGTCGGGTTGTCGCGAACGGTCCAGAACAGCGTTCCGATGAAGACGAGGCCGCCGACGAGCCAGCTAGCCGCGCCCGCGAGTGCGACGGTCGAGGAGCCGATTCCGGCCCCGGCCGCGAACGCACCGATCGCGCCGAGCGAGGCGAACGGGAGATGAATCGCCGGCGCGCGCGGAACCGCGAGTTCGCGCGCGAAGTACGACGGCACGAGGGTGTAGGCCTTCCCGAAGACGACGTGGAAGACGAATCCGAACACGCCGAGCGGGACGGTCGCGGCTCTCCCCGCGCCCGCGGCGACGGCGACCTGCCACGCGACGAAGAAGCCGATGCCGACCGCGACGAACGCGCGCGACCATCGCGTGACGGTGGCGGTCGCGTTCCCGGTCCCGGTCGCCATCGCGCGATCAGAACGGCGACTGGACGGTCGTGTCGTCTCCCTCGCGTCCCCGCGCTCCCCTCCCCGGTCCGCCCCCGACCGACTCGCTCGGGACCTCGCCGGACTCTCGATACTGCGCCTCGAGGGACTCGAGCGTTTCGTTGAGCGACTCGGACTGGTGGTGGGACGGACGGATGCGGACGCGCACGAGGTCGTACTCGTGGCGATCGCTCAGGCCGTTCCAGGCGCGGAACGAGCCCTTGACGAGCGCGTCGGCCTGCGGACAGAACTCCGTCGTGGGGCTGAACTCCGCCCGGAGGACGGTCGAGTCGTCGGCGTCGACCGCGTACCGGTAGCCCGCCTCGGGATGTCGTCGGTCGAGGTTGAGCCGCGCCAGGTTGTAGCCGAAGGTGGCGTCGTAGACGCCGCGCTCCTCGAACAGTTCCCGAGTCACGTCGTGGAACGCGACGTGGGCCTCACCCTCGAGGACGTCGTGGCCCTCGAGGAAGTCCCCCGGCTCGGGAATGTGATCGGGGACGAACGATCCCGGATCGTCGAAGCTCCCCTCGCCGTCGGCCTCGTCCGTCGATCGCCCGCTCGAAAAGGGATTCATTGTGATACCGGCTACGTTCCGCATCGCCCAGTAGGTCTTCCCGAACATGTGACGCCCTCCGTCGATCGCTCCCAGTTTTCGTGAATTCCACGGCGATTCCGCCGACAATCGGTGATTGTGGCGTGACTGTCACTCCCTGAAGAGTTTTAGAAGGTATGAATGAAATAAAAGTAGTAACTATTCTGTGCCAAATTAGGTCGTCAATGATCAGGCATAGTCATCTATGTTCACATCTGGTGCCCAACTTCGGCTTGGGGCCAGAGGATTTATACCTGATCGAAGAAAGAATCCGGCCAATGCTACTCTCAGTCGATCGGTCGGACGCGACAGCCGAGAAATCTCTCAGTTTCGCCGTCGTTGCTGCCGTCGCCGAGCGGGAAGGCGTCGATCCCGTCGACCTCGAGCCCCCCGAATACGAAGCGCTCTACGATGTCATCAATCCCGAAGCGCTGGACGCGCTCTTCGCGACCCGAGAGAACGGCCGCGAGCGACCGACCGGCCGCGTCGAATTCCCCTTCTGTGGCTATCAGGTCGCCGTCACGAGCGACGGCGATGTCGAGGTGTCCGATCCCGAGTCGACGTTCGAGTGAGATCGTTCGCCGGTGACCGGCTACTCGCCGCGCTCGATCCGTTTCCGCCACTCGGACGGAAGCGGCTGTGAGGAGCCAGAATTCGGCTCAGTGAGGACCTGAACAGTGCGTGCCGTCGCGGCACGCTCACCGTTCGCGCGGATCTCGTACTCCATGGGGAGACTCGAGTCGCCGAGCTCCGGCACGCGGAGCGCGACGGTGACGGCGTCGTCGGCCTCGATCGGGCTCGCGTACTCGAGTTCGAGGCTCACGAGGACGGTGTTCGTCTCGGTCAACGAGACGTCGAGCACGTCTCGAAAGTAGTCTTCTCGGGCCTGCTCGAGGTACGTGGCGTAGGTTGCATTGTTGACGTGGCCCATGAAATCGATGTCCCGGAGCCGGACGTCGACGGCGGTCTCGTAGCTGTAATCGCCCATACGGCGTGTACAGCAGTGGCCGCCGTATAGCTATTACTCGTCGGTCGGCGCCGAGAGAAGCGCCGCGTCGGTCAGTCGTCGGCAGTCGCCGCCTCGAAGACGGTCTCGTGGAGGCGATCCGCGACGATCTCCATCAGCGGTTCCATGTTCCGGGTGTCGGCCCGGTTGTACTCGACGAGCGTCTCGAGGGCCCCCTCGTCGCCGGATTCGTACTCGTGCCAGAGGCGCACCGCGTCGCGACCGCTGATTTCGGGCATGTCCCGGTCGATACCGAGGTCCTTCTCGATCGCTTTCAGGCCGCCGTCCAGTCCCAGCTTCTTGCAGGGATACATGAGGTCGACGTGGGGCACGTCGACGTCGACGTCGAAACACGTCTCGAGGAAGGGCACGTCGAAGCGCTGGCCGTTGAACGTGACCAGCATCGCCGAGTCGGCGAGCTCGCGCTCGAGGCGGTCGGCCGTGAGGTCGCGGTCCTTGACGAAGGTCTTCGTCTCGCCGCCCCGGTGGAGGCTGACGGTCGTCACGTCGTTACATGACGCGTCGAGTCCGGTCGTCTCGATGTCCAGAAAACACGTCTCGTCGCTGACGTTCTCGTAACACCGCCAGCGACTCGACGCTGGCAGCGCCTCCGCGAAGACGGAAACGTCACCGCGCTCTAAGTGGGTCCGTCCCTCGTCGATGAACGTCTCGATCCGATCGGTCAGGGTCGACCCGACGACGCTGCCGTCGAACTCGTCCCAGTGGGTGATCCCGTTCTCCCAGAGTCGTCGTTCGGTCGTCTCCCCGACGCCGCGGACGGGGATGAAACTGTTCTCGATTCGCACACCAGTTGCAGGGCGCGGGGCGGGTAAAAGCGCTTGGATCGGTTGCGAGGCGGTGGCCGGTTTCGACCGGGACGGATTACAGCTCGAGCCAGTCGGTGGTCGCGTCCTCCTCGCGGAGGTGCCACTGTTGTTCGTCGGTCCCGTCCCGAGAGCGGACCGTGACGACCGCATCGAACATCGGCTCGAGGAGATTGACGGCGTCGTGGTCGGACGCGAGCGGCAGGTGATAGTGGCCCATGCCGCGAGCCTGATCGACTCGCGAGGTCGTCAGATGCAACAGTCGGAACACCGTTTCCGTGTCGTACTCCCGGAGCAGCGGGACGAGCGAGTCGACGCAGACGCGGAGTTCCGACGGGTCGAACTCGTCGGCGGCGTCGGCGAGTTCGTCGATGGTCTCGACGATTTCGATCCCGAGCGTTCCCAGCGACGGCCGCCCGTTCTCGCCGTCCGAGTCCACGTCCGTCTCGAGTCCCGACCGCGAGTAATCGATCGTCCGAACTCGGTCGGTCTCGGCGTCGGCCGTTCGGTCGCACGCGACGCGGTCGTCCGCGTTCGTAACGAACAGTCGGTACCGAGAGTCGCGTTCCCCTGCGCCGAGCAGTTGCTGACAGACCGTCTCATGTGTACTCGCCGCCGCACCGACGAGCAAAACGTTGCTCCCCTCCCGCTTGAGCGTCCCGAGCGTCCGTGCGAACGTCGCACGGTCGGGCACGGCTCCCCCTCGCTCGTCTTCCATTCCGTTCGATCAGTCAGAGGGTATCGAGATAAAAATTGTGGCTTCCTACGGATCCGAAAAGGGTCCTACGGTAGGGAAATTCTCCCCGGTCCCACTGATCGGCCGGTTTTTTACATCGGCTCCCGTAGGTGGCATATGGCCGATTCCGACGACGAACTCGCCGACGCGGTTCGCGAACTCGCGCGGACGATCGATGCGCTCCGAGACGAACTCGAGGGCCCGCGCTCGCGTCGCCGGCCACCGCTGCGCCCGCCGACGCCGCGCGAACTCCTGCGATTCACTGACGAAGTCGCGCTCCCCGCCGTCCTGGCCGTCCTCGAGACCAGCGTCCGCGCGCTCGAGGCGTTCCAGCGGAGCCTGAAAGTCGTTCGAACCGGGCAAGAGGCTCGCGACCGAACGTCTGCGGCCACCGAAGCGACGAGCGAGCGCGCGAGCGAACTCCGCCGCACGACGCTCTCCCAACTCGACTCCGTGCTCTCGGAACTCCAGCGAGCCGCTTCCGAGGGCGGGCTCCCCGCCGACGAGGAGGCCCGCGACCTCCTCACGGAAGCCCGGGAACTGCGCGACGACGTCGACAGCCGCCTCCGGGACGCCGCCGAGCGTGAATCGCGAATCGAGTCGACCGATTCCGACCTCGATCGACCGGCGTCCGAAAGCGGGGTGACGATCGATATCGAGGACGGACCGCTGACCGACGACGGGACGGAGACGGACCGCGCCGACGACGACCCCGACCGCGACTCCGCCGTCGACGTCGACGCCGAACTCGAGACGCTGCGAGACCAGTACGCCGACGGGAACGGCGACTCGAGCGAGGACGACTCGAAGGCGGGCGACTCGAGCGAGGGCGATACCGACGGATCGGACGGAGGCGGCTCCGACGGCGGCGCTGGGGCTGACGGCACGGAAGACGACAGCGACGAAACCTGACTCCGCTGTGGCAGGCGCGTCGGTCCGTCGGGTGTCAGACGGGCTCGAACCGGTAGCCGTCCCACGCCTGACTCTCGGGCTCTCTGATGCCCGCGCCGGGTTCGCGGAGTTCGTCGACGGAGACCGGTCGGACCTCGTCGCCGGTTTCGACGTCGCCGGTGGTCAACTGGCCGATCGCTCGGACCGACTCGCCCTCACCGTCGGACTCCGTCCGGCTCTCCGAGGCTCCCCGTGCCTCGGTCACCTCGAACTCGACGATCGCGAGGTGGTTGGGTTCGCGGACGCCGGGCGGCGTCGCGGTACTGGTCGTCCAGGTCACGATTTCGGCGGTGTGCTCGCTGAGATCGATCGTTTCGACCGGTTCCGATCCGTCCGGCCCGCGCGGGTGTCCGGGGTAGGTGATGGAGCCGTCCTCGTATCGCGTCGCTTCCATGGTCATTGTGCGGTCTCCATGATGGTCGTGATCACGCAGTTGCCGAAGCCGCCGACGTTACAGCACAGGCCCGCGTCCGCGTCGACCTGTCGCGGGCCGGCCTCGCCCACGAGTTGTTCGTAGATCTCGACGCCCTGAGCGACACCGCTCGCACCGAGCGGATGCCCCTTCGATTTGAGTCCGCCCGAGGTGTTGGTCGGCAACTGGCCAGTGTCTCGCTCGGTGTACCCCTCCTCGACGAGTTTCCAGGCCTCGCCCTGCTCGGCGAAGCCCAGCCCCTCCATCTGCAGGAACTCGAGAATCGTGAACATGTCGTGGAGTTCGGCCACGTCGATATCCTCCGGTTTGGTATTGCTCATCTCGTAGGCCCCCTTCCCGCTCTCGACGACGCCGCCCATCACGGTCGGGTCCTCGCGTTCGTGGACGACCTGCGTGTCGGTCGCCCCGTCGATGCCCGAGACGACGGCGTAGTCGTCGGTGTACTCTCGCGCGACGGATTCCGGGCAGAACAGGAGGGCCGCCGAACCGTCCGTGATCGGACAGAAATCGTACAGCCGCAGCGGATCGGCCACGATCGGCGACTCGAGGATCGTCTCGAGGTCGACCTCGCGCTGGAACTGCGCGTTCGGGTTGTCGACGCCGTTCTGGTGATTCTTGACCGCGACCCTCCCGAGGCTCTCACGCGGCGCGTCGAACCGCTCGAGATAGCGGCGTGCGGTGAGGCCGGCGAACGACGGCAGCGTGACGCCGGCTTTGTACTCGACCGGATGCGTCACCGAGGCGATGATGTCGGTCGTCTCGGGCGTCGACCGATGGGTCATCTTCTCGCCGCCGACGAGCAGGGTCATGTCGCTGGCCCCGCTTTCGATCGACTGCCAAGCGGCGTAGATCCCCGCACCGCCGCTCGCACTCGTCTGGTCGACGCGCTGCTGTACGCCGGGATGGCACCGATATCGTGTACCAGCGCGTTCATCACGCCCGTCTGTCCTTCGAACTCGCCGCTCGTCATGTTCGAGACATAGAGGTGCTCGACGTCGCTCGCGTCGACACCCGCGTCCTCGAGACACTCGATGCCGGCCTCCGCGAGGAGGTCCTGAATCCACTCGCCCTCCCGTTGCCCGAACTGAGTCATCGACGCACCGATGATCGCGACACGTTCCATATCTGGTGATTCCTCTGCCGATTTCTGACTACGAGTTGTCGGTTAAAACTACGGACGAGAACCACTCAATGAACTCGGTGTGCGGAACTACGGGTCTCCGTGAGAAACGGCTCGAGAGGTGGCACAAGCGGCTGCCGGCGACGATCAGAGGTGTGCAACGGTAGTCAGCGATGGCCGGAAGCCGGATCTCTCGCGGTCAGCGGTCCTGTACCCTCCCCCGGACTCGAGGAACCCGCATTCAACTCATCGACGGCTTACACCGGCTCGAACCGGTAGCCGTCCCACGCTTGACTCTCCGGTTCCCGAATGCCTGCGCCGGGTTCGCGGAGTTCGTCGACGTAGACCGGCCGAACTTCGTCACCGGTTTCGACGTCGCCGGTGGTCAGTTGACCGATCGCGCGGACGGACTCACCGTCTATCTCGAACTCGACGATCGCGAGGTGGTTCGGTTCGCGGACGCCGGGCGGCGTCGCGGTACTGGTCGTCCAGGTCACGACTTCGGCGGTGTACTCGCTGAGGTCGATCGTCTCGACCGGCTCCGAACCGCCGGGGCCGCGCGGATGGCCGGGGTAGGTGATCGAGCCGTCGTCGTAGCGCGTCGCTTCCATGGTCATTGTGCAGCCTCCATGATGGTCGTAATCACGCAGTTGCCGAAGCCGCCGACGTTACAGCACAGGCCCACGTCCGCGTCGACCTGCCGCGGGCCGGCCTCGCCCACGAGTTGTTCGTAGATCTCGACGCCCTGAGCGACACCGCTCGCACCGAGCGGATGCCCCTTCGATTTGAGTCCGCCCGAGGTGTTGATCGGTAACTCGCCGTCGCGCTCCGTGTAGCCGTCCTCGACGAGTTTCCAGGCCTCGCCCTGCTCGGCGAAGCCCAGCCCCTCCATCTGCAGGAACTCGAGGATCGTGAACATGTCGTGGAGTTCGGCCACGTCGATATCCTCCGGTTTGGTATTGCTCATTTCGTAGGCCCCCCTCCCGCTCTCGACGACGCCGCCCATCACGGTCGGGTCCTCGCGCTCGTGGACGACGTGGGTGTCCGTCGCGCCGTCGATCCCCGAGATGACGACGTAGTCGTCCGCGTAGTTCTCGGCCATCGACTCCGGACAGAGCATGAGCGCCGCCGAACCGTCCGTGATCGGACAGAAATCGTACAGCCGCAGCGGATCGGCCACGATCGGCGACTCCAGCACCGTCTCGAGATCGACTTCCTTCTGGAACTGGGCGTGGGGATTGTCGACGCCGTTCTTGTGATTCTTGACGGCGACCTTGCCGAGGCTCTCGCGCGGCGCGTCGAACCGCTCTAAGTAGTGGCGCGCGGTGAGGCCGGCGAACGACGGCAGGGTGACGCCGGTCTTGTACTCGACGGGGTGGGTCAGCGACGCGATCACGTCGGTGGCCTCCCCGGTCGTCCTGTGGGTCATCTTCTCACCGCCGACGAGCAGCGTCATGTCGCTGGCCCCGCTGGCGACCGACTGCCAGGCGGCGAAGATCCCCGCGCCGCCGCTGGAACTCGTCTGATCGACGCGCTGCGTGTACGCCGGCATCGCGTCGAGGTCGTGAGCTAGCGCGTTGGGAGCGCCCGTCTGCCCTTCGAACTCGCCGCTGGCCATGTTCGAGACGTACAGGTGCTCGACGTCGCTCGCGTCGACACCCGCGTCCTCGAGACACTCGATGCCGGCCTCCGCGAGGAGGTCCTGTATCCACTCCCCCTCCCGTTGCCCGAACTGGGTCATTGAGGCTCCGATGATTGCAACACGTTCCATAACCTATCAGACTCGAGGTATTGATTTATAAGTGAGGGTCGTGGCAGCGGTCGGACTCACCGCGAGAGACGGAATCGGACCGACGTGCTGTGTCTCGAAAACGCGAGTAATAGCTCGAACCGGCGATTGATATCCTTACGACGCCGATTCCGCTGCCGTCGTCCGCAACTCGCTCGCTCGCGAGCGCGCCTGCGAGATGACCGCGGGTCGGGCCTCGAAGGAGACGATGACGTCCTCGTCGCCGTAGGTGACGTCGTCGACGTTCGCGTTGTCGTGGAGCCACGAGACGACGCTCATCGTGTCGTCGGTCATCGGCAACATAAGGCGCTCTTCCTCCCAGTCCGGCAGTTCGTGATCGATCCGCTCGAGGAGGCCGTCGACGTTGAGTCCCTCCTTGGCGCTGACGGTGACCGGGTTCGGCGCGAGCGACGAGAGCGCCTCGCGTTTCTCCGCGAGTTCCTCGTCGCTCACCTGATCGACCTTGTTCAGGACGGTCACGATCGGCGCTTCGTTGCGCTCGTAGAGGGTGTCGTGGGAGGTGACCAGCTTCTCGTGGATCTCGTCGATCGGTTCGCTGACGTCGACGACGAGCAAGACCAGGTCGGCCCGGTAGACCGAGTCCAGCGTCGACTTGAACGACTCGACCAGCCAGTGGGGCAGATCGCTGATGAACCCGACGGTGTCGGTCACCAGCACGTCCCGCCGATCGATCGCCGCGCGTCGAGTCGTCGTCCCCAGCGTCGTGAACAGCTTGTCCTGGGACTCGGCCGTCGGGTCCAGATCGGGGTGGAGCTCCTCGTTTTCCTCGACCTCGAGATCGGTCGCGATCTGGCGCAACAGGGTCGACTTGCCCGCGTTGGTGTAGCCCGCGAGCGCGACCAGATCGAACCCGGAGTCGCGACGGCGCTCCCGGCGTTGCTGTTCGGTCTGCTCGATCCGCTCGAGCTCGTCCTTGATCCGGCTGATCTGGGCCTTGATGTCCCGTTCGCGGCTCTCGTCGTACTCACCGAGGCCCATGAAGCCCGGATGTTCCTCCCGCTTGGCGAGGCTCGTCTTCGCCTCTGCGCGGGGTAGTTCGTATCGGAGTTCGGCCAGTTCGACCTGGAGCTGGGCCTTCCGGGTCTGGGCGCGCTGACCGAAGATCTCGAGGATCAGCGTGAACCGGTCGATGACCTCGACGCCGTCGGGCAGAAGTTGTCCGAGGTTGTACGTCTGATAGGGGCCGAGCCGATTGTCGAAGACGACGGTCGTCGCGTCGGTCTCCGCGACGAGCGCGGCCAGTTCCTCGGCTTTTCCCTCACCGATCTGAAGGGCCGGGTCGGCCCGTCTGGACTGCGTGACCTCGCCGACGACGGTGTACCCCGCCGCGCGGGCCAGGTCGCGAATCTCGCTCGTGTCGGCCGTGCCGGAATCGACGCGTTTTGCGATGATCGTGTTCATACGGGTGGCTGTGTGTCTGCCGGGCGTGGTCGGTCGTGCTCGCTCAAGCGCCGTCGCTCGACGCTCCTGCGATCCGTCGCTCGCACGCGCCGGCCGCGTCGACGGTGCGGGCACTGCCGCGTGGACCCGGAGACGCTAACGATGCCGGTCGCACACCTCCGTTGGACGCACGTGAGTCATACCCGCCCGTACGCGACGAACCGTCTTGAATCCCGCGCCCACCGCGGTCATTCGATTCGCTCGCAGATCGGCTCGATGTCGTCTCGGCAGGGTATCGTCCCTCGATCGGATCGCTCACGCGCTCCTCGAACGGAGCCGACCACAACAGTCATAGGAACCGACTCGAATTGAGGTGCATAATGCTAGATCTCGATCCGACGGCGCTCGGCCTCGAGTTCGGGGGCGGCGCGGTCATCGGCGGCCTCATCGGGTTCGCAGCGAAGAAGATCGCGAAACTCCTCGCGATCATCGTCGGCGTCCAACTGATGGCCTTTCGCTACCTCGAGTCCCAGGGGATCATCATCGTCGACTGGAACCGGCTCTCGGCCGGGATCCTGAAGACACAGGAACGAGCGGGGGATGCGGCGGACATTCACTGGCTCCAGTCGATGATCTCGACGCTGTCGATCGGCGCGGGCTTTACCGGCGGCTTTCTGGTCGGCTTTCGACGCGGATAACGCGGCGTCGAACGGACACTCGGCTCGCGTCGTCCTTATCGCGTTCGAAGATCGTCTTTGTCTTTGACGATCTCCGTCTCCGCGTTGCCGCTGGTGTGTTCGTTGACGGTGTCGTAGAACTCGTTTTGCAGGCCGGCCGGGAACGTGAGCACGCCGATCCACGAGCCGTCGCCCTGCCACTCCTCGCGCTCGAGATCGCCGAACTGGCGGATCTTCGCCTGCGCGCTGCCGGCGTGGTCGGCCGGCACCTGCACGGCGACGGTGACCTCCTCGAACCGGATCGGGATGATCGGCCGCAGCGCGTCTAAGGCGTCGTCGACCTGCTCCTGAACCGGCTCCATCGGATCGACGGTGAAGCCGGCCTCCTCTAAGGCGTTCTCGATCCGTTCGGGCGGATGGGGCGCGTTGTCCATCTGCGGGTTGACCGCGTTGCGCGTGATCGTGTCGATCAACTGCTTTCGCTTCTGTTCTTGCATCTCGCGGCGCTGATCGGCCGTGATCTGGATCTCTCCCTGCTTGATCACCTGGGGGATGATCTCCAGCGGCTCCGTGGTATCGAAGACCTTCTCAAGGTCGGCCTCGGCGGGCCGATCACCGCGGGAGGCGTCCTCGAAGACGTCCTCGGCGGCGATCACGTCTTCGAGATCCCCCTCGAACTCGTCGCGTTTGATTTCGAGCGCCGCGTCCGGGTCGACTAACACTTCGAAGCGCGCCCCGTGGGACTCGAGTCGCGCCGTCACTGCCTCGTCAAGCGAAATCATACCTGACGGTTCCCCCGCCAATGAAAAGAGTGTTTCCCGAACTGATCCGGTATCGCGGTCGAAACGCACCGGGCCGTATCGGGTCGGTGCGGTCGCCGTCTCGATGCGATCGAGCCCCTGATCGTCTCCCTCGCCGATCACGACCGTCGAGCGGGGCGCTCCTCGCGCAGTGACTGCGGAAAACGGCGTCGGAAACCGCACGTGGCGTCTCGATTACTCGGCAGGTTCGTCGTCTGCGTCCTCGTCCTCGCTCTCGCCCGTATCGAGGAGGTCGTTCTCCTCGAGGTAGGTCTGGAGTTCGCCGCGGTCGGAACCGACGGCCAGCGCCTTCCACTCGTAGGGGGTCCCCGAGGGGTCGGTCTCGAACAGGCGCGGTTCGCCGTTGTCGATGCCGCCGACGATCAGCGCGACACCGAACGGTCGGGCACCGCCGACCTGGGTGTACTGCTGGATGTGGTCGGTGACTTCCTTGGTCAGCGTCTCGACGCCAATGGGCTCGCCGTAGCGCAGCTGGTTGACCTGCGTCTGGCGGCGTGCGAAGTCGATCAGCTGGCGGGCGTCGGCCACGTGGCCCGCGCTGGCGATACCGACGTGGTCGTCGGCCTTGTGAATCTTCTCGACGCTCGAGTCCTCGAGCAGCGGGGAGGGAACTCGTTTGTCGACCGCGAGGACGACGCCGTCGTTCGTTCGGACTCCGATACTCGCCGTGCCTCGTTTGACCGCCTCACGAGCGTACTCGACCTGGTAGAGTCGGCCGTCGGGCGAGAAGATCGTGATGCCGCGGTCGTACGCCTGCTGTTGTTGTTGTCCCTGCATAGTATCACACTAAATGGTAATCGAGGTCTGTCGCGCCCACGAACGCCTCATCGAGTCGCACGTCCCCAACGCCGTCCCGCAGGACGGCGACTCGCTCTTCGTTCCCGAACACGACGTTTCTCTCTCCCGAATCTTGCCCGGCGCGTCCTAAATAGTTTTCTTCAGCGGCACGGATCGTGCCACTGATACCGCGGACCCGAATCCCGAGGGGAGCGCCGTCGATTCCATCGATACAGGCCAGCGCCGCTCGAGCGGGTTCGGTCTCCCCGCGGCGGACTTTAACGATCGCTTCGCCGGTTCCGTCGGCGAACTCGAACCTGACGACCGACAGATCGGCGTCGGCGCTGCCCGGATCGCCCAGCAGGTTCTGGCCCGCATACCACAGTTCCCGCTGGAACGATCGCCTACCGATCCGCTCGTCCGGCCACGTCTCGAGTTCGACCGCGAGGTATCGCCAGCGCGGGCGGAGGTGCTTCGGGAGGTGTTTCATTCGTCGGTCGTTGCGTCGACCGCGGTCGGGCTCCGTTCGGCGACCAGTACGCCCACCTGATCGTGGACGCGCTCGACGGCCGTCAGCGAGAAGCCGGCGTCTGTGAAGGCGTCCGCGAGCACGCCGACGGTCGCCGGATCGTCGACCTCGGGCGAGTAGAAGGGCGCGTCCGGATCCGGCTCGCCGAAGAACATCACGTCCCCGAGCACGAATTTGCGCGGCTCCAGGTCGGCGATGACCGCGATCGCCTCGCGCTTTTCCTCGTCCGAGAGGTGGTGCAGAGCGAAGTTCGAGGTGACGATATCGACCGGGCCGTCGTAGTTCGGTTCCCGAAAGCTCCCGTGATCGAACGCGAGGTTCTCGAGGCCTTCGTCGTCGGCCTTCTCCTCGGCTTCGGCCATCATCTCCTCGCTGATGTCGCGGCCCACGACCCGCTTCGCGTCGGGGGCCAGCGCGAGCGCGATCGCGCCGGTCCCGGTCGCCAGATCGAGGACGACGTCGTCGGCCGCGGGAGCGGCGTGCTCGACGACGAGGTTCGCACAGGCGTGGTACTCCTTGGACTTCGAGTCGTCGTACTCGCCGGCCTTCTCGTCGAACCGCGCGGCGTGCTCCTCAAGACTCTTCTTCATACCTGCCACGTTCGACCCCCGGCTCAATGAACGACTCGGAGTCGACGTGGCGGTTGCGCTCGGCCAGCCGGCCCCACTCCGCGAGCCCGTCCTCGATGAATTCGGGAGCGAAGCCGATCTGCTCGCCGAGGGCTTTCAGTTCGCGGGGTACCCGCAGCTCGAGGTGCGAGGTCGGATCGGCGCTCACGACGTAGGGCGCGTCGTAGTGGTCGACGATCTCCTGAAGCTTTCGCAGCGACTGTACGACCCGGACGCGGTGGCCGCCGCTCTCTCGCAGGACTCCGGAGAGATTGAATTCGATCCGAACACCGTTCTCGACGGCGGCTTTCGCCAGCACGTGATTGATGTCGCCGCCATCGGTCATCGGGTGTGCGAGCACGTCGACCTTCGGCTGTTCGACGGCGAAGCGGTTCAGCCCGTTCGTCCCGCCGTGGATGCCGACGATCGTCTCCGACGTCCGATAGTTCCCTACCGACCCGCTCGCCTGCTGCGGGTCGTCGGCCCGAATCTCGACGCCCTCGACGACGTCGATCCCGTACTCCTCGCGGATCGCTTCGGGATCGTACGCCGCTCGAGCGTCGCCGTGATTGCGCACGACCACGCCCTCGTAGCCGTAGTCGGCCGCCGTCTTCGCGAACCTGGCGACCGTGCTCTGTCCGTCGGGATGGGCGTGGACGGCCTCGTACATACGCGAACCGTCGCACGGCGAGGACTTGGGGTTTGCGCCATAGAAACCGTAGAAAACCAACTGGAGAACGCCGTGGCCGGGAGCGGGCCCGAACGAACGTGAGGGCACGCGACTCGGGGGAGGGCAGGCGCTTACCTGTAATCCACCGCGAGCGAACGAAGTGAGCGAGCGGGCCGACGACCGACCCGTAGGGGAGGGAGGAGTGCTTTTGATCAACCTTTTACCGAGGGACGTTGCGCTGTGCGGCGAAGCCGCCAGCGCAACAGACTGCAGAGTAAAAGGTTGTTAGTTGAGAATCGACTGCGCCACCGTCGCGAGCTGGCCGTTGTCGGCCTCGCTGAGGCGCTCGTCGCCGATCTTGAGGCGCAGGCGCGGGCGGCCGACGTCGATCGGGACCTTCTCGGTGTCGATTAGACCCATGTCCTCGAGCTTGGTCTTCGTTCGGGAGAACGTCGCCTTGGAGGCGATCCCGACGTCCTCGCCCCACTTGCTGATGTCGTACAGCAGGGCCTCGTTCTTGGCGGCCACGAGCAGGGAAATGGTGACCTCGTCGAGCCCGTCGCCGTCGCCGCGAGCGGTCTCGAGCGAGTTCAGGATCGCGGTGAAGTCGGCCTCGGCCTCGGGACTGATCTCGTCGGAGAGCGTTTCGCGGACGTCCGTGATCGGCGGGGTCCGGAGGTTGAAGTCGGTGGCGTCCTCCCAGCGACCCGCGTAGGTGGCGTAGGTATCGTCGACGAAGCTCTCGTCGTCGGTGGTGAGCCCGCCGACGCGGTCGCCGGCGTGGACCAGCGCGACGACGCGGTCCTCGCTGACCAGCAGCGAGTTCTCGGGGGCCTCCTCGAGCGTTCGCAGCGACAGCGCGCCCTCGCTGATGAGGTCGGCGGCGTTCGAGGCGACGATGAAGTCGTCCATGACGTCTTTCAGCGTTCGTTCGTCGGCGAGCATGTGTACCGACGGCAGGTCGCCGTCGAACGCGGTCGCGACGGAAACGAACTCTTCGATGGCGTCCCGCGACGGGTTGACCATGTAGATATCGCCGCTCGCGTCCTCGAGCACGGACTCGAGGATATCGTCAATCTGGTGGTTAAGTAAATTCGAGGTCATGCCTATACAGAAGTAATCGAGAGCAGCGTACTTAATTTTGGTGGCCGTTTGCACACCAGAACTTCTCCCCTGAGGCCTGTACCGGTAATTTTTGTCCTATAATTCGTTAGTTCGCCGATGAATGAGTGATATCACTTACGGTAGTAGCGAGACGAAAACCCCTCCCCCCTCTTCCTCGCTCTCGGTCGTTGAGGTGGGTCCCATCGACGACCGGTGGCGAACGGACATCTGTAGTCGAGCGTACAATAACTATATACCGAAAACATGTTATTACGATATCGTATGGGCGTTCGACGCAACCGACTGTGGTGGGTCGTACAGGAGTTAGTCGAGAGCGCAGTGAACGGGCGAAGAACGGACCGGACGTCGCGACGGTTAACAGCGCGGGCGAAGCGAGTCAGTACCTACGGCGGGCCGTAGCCGCTCACTGATCGAACCGCTTGCTGAGTTCTTTCGACCAGTAGATATCGCCGTCGTATATCACCGACGCCTCCGTCTCTTCGAGCATGGTCGCCAGCTCTGGCTCCGACAGCGTAAAGCTCGACTCGTTCCCACAGAGGTAGGCGTACTCGTTGGTTTCGGTGTGCGGGAAGTAGTACGAGCCGGTCACCCGCGTCGAGTAGCAATCGAGCGTCAGCAGGTACCGCCGGTCGCTCCCGCTCGCCTCGAGTTCCTCGAGTCGCGCGGTCGTCGGATTGCGGCTTTCGCCTTGGGTGAGCGAGTGGGTGCCGTCGCCGACGACGGCGTAGTCCTTGCCCATCATGATCCGCCTGCGGGCGAGCCCCATCGCGCGTTCGATGCTGAAGCCGTGGACCAGTAGCTTGGCGAACGTCGACCCGACCTTGACGGCGTGGTCGTTCAACACCTTGGTGAACGTGACGGCACCGGCGACGCTCCCCTTCTCGATCAGGCTCATGCCCTCGTAGAAGGAGCCACACGCGTTCAGGAAGAACGTCTGTGCGTTACAGCGATCGAGACTCGAGGTCGCGAGCGTCCCGTCGGGACAGCACAGCCCGCCGGTTTCGCAGTGGCCGATGTAGTGGACGAAGTCGTTGTCGTCCTCTAAGATGCGGGCGAGGTCGGCCGTCTCGAGGGACTCCGCAACGGTGAGATCCATCGTGAGTTCCTCGGAGCGCTGGCGATAGATCTCGGCGACGTCGTCGTGTTCGCCGGCCATCTCCGGATCGTTGAGGACGACACAGATCGAGGTCGAATCGCTCGTCCGCTCGAGGAAGTCCAGGCGGTTGTGGTAGGCCGCGGGCGTCGATTTGAAGACGTCGATCGGAACGCCGTCCGCGAGCCAGCCGTGGGTACGGCCGCTCCGGAGGTCGGGTTTGACGATGTCGACCGAGGCGACCTGCCCAGTGGTGGCTCTACCGGCACCGGGATCGCCGCCGCGCTCGGCCGCGCGTCCGGCCTCGATACCGGACGCGAGTTCGGCGGGCCCGCCCTCACCCCGATAGAAGTCCTCGAGCGAGCGTTCGACCAGCTCTTGGCCCTCGAGTTCGGAGGTTCGGGGCGTGTAGATCATGCTCAGCCGGTCGAGCAGGAAGGGCAGCGTCTCGACGCTGTCGTAGGCCGGGGCGACGTACGTCGAGAGGTGCCACTCCGGGAGGCGGTGTTTGATCGCCGCATACGGGACGTCGAGATACGTCGCGAGTCGATCCTGCGGTGAGGCGTGATACAGCACGTCGGCGTCGAGGCCGAGCGCTGCGAGCAGGCTGTGCTCCGAGAGGGTCGTTCCGTAGGGACCGGCGTTGCGCACCAGGCAGTCGAGGAAGAACGTCTTTCGGAGCAGTCGCTCGACGTCGCGCTCCAAGTCTGGCATCGGCGAGAGTTCCTCCTCGATGGCGTGATCGCGGAGTCGGAGCCGCGGCCGCTCGAGGTCGGCCCCGGATCGGTTTCCGAGCCCCTCGTCGGTCGTCCGGACAGTTGCCTGCAGGTAGTACGCCAGCGGTGCGGTCACGAACAGGGATTCGTAGTCCGGTGGAACGACCAGTTCGATCCCGTGATCCGGAGTGTCGGACCGAATGCAGTCGGAAATCTCGAGTTCGTTACCGCGTTCGATCAGCGACGGGTGGCCGCGGAGGGTGGGGTACGACCGGTCCGGACGGTCGGTCTTGTGCGAGGCGGCCATGTGAGTGATGGCCTCGGCGATCGCGGACGGGGAGTCCGGCACGGTGATCGTACCGGCGGGGAACTCGTGGCGACAGCGGACGCCGAGGATGACGCGCGTTCGCTCCGGAAAGGAGACGACGATCTCCTCGTAGTCGTCGGTTTTTTCGATCGTCGCCCCACCGGCGAACCGAAGGTACGCCTTGATCTCCGTATCGATGTCGACGATGTACTCGCCGGGTGACAGCGCGAGCGGCTCTCCGCTGGGGTCGAGTTCGTACTGCTCCTCGAGTCCGAGAGAGAACGCGTAGACGACCGCGTGGGGGAACCGGAGTTCGTCCGTCGTCAGGGCGACCGTCTCGTCGACCGGGCGCGAGACGCCGACGTCGGAAGCGCTGACGTCGAGTTCGTCACCGTTGACCGCCAACTCGGCGTTGTCAGCGTCGGTGACGTGGAGGGTGTCGCCGTCTACCGCCCACTCGATCATTCGGTTGGGAGAATGTCACTGCGACAAGTTAGTTGTATCGGGCTGTGAGAGAGTGGCAAATGGTGCCGTAATCGGCACGCTCGGTTATAATATCTACCAGTTATTTCGGGAAGATACTTCCATTAGAGAGTCGATCGGTATCAAACGAGCCGTTGCGTTCATCGATGAGGGCGGACGGTGAGCGAACGTTCACTGGCCACCGGCCAGCATAGTGGCCTCACTTGCCGGGGAAGGGTACACTTATGCGGCCGCCAGACTGCAGTTCGGATATGAACCACGATCAGGTTCGGGACGTCGATCCCGCCGTCGCCGATGCGCTCGAGGGCGAGGTAGACCGCCAGCGAGAGACGTTACAGATGATCGCCAGCGAGAACCACGTCAGCGAGGCCGTCATCGACGCGCAGGGCAGCGCGCTGACGAACAAGTACGCCGAGGGCTACCCCGGCGAGCGCTACTACGGCGGTTGCGAGTACGCTGACGAGGTCGAACAGCTCGCGATCGACCGCGCGACGGAGCTGTTCGGTGCCGAGCACGTCAACGTCCAGCCCCACTCGGGCACGCAGGCCAACCAGTCGGTCTACTTCGCGATGCTCGAGCCGGGCGACAAGATCCTGTCGCTGGATCTGAACCACGGCGGCCACCTCAGCCACGGCCACCCGGCGAACTTCACGGGCCAGCTCTACGAGGTCGAGCAGTACGAGGTCGACCCCGAGACGGGCTACATCGACTACGACGACCTCGCCGACCACGCCGCCGAGTTCGATCCCGACATCATCGTCTCGGGCTACTCCGCGTACCCGCGCGAGATCGAGTGGGAGCGCATTCAGGACGCCGCCGACGACGTCGACGCGCTTCACCTCGCGGATATCGCCCACATTACGGGTCTCGTCGCCGCCGGCGTCCACCCCTCGCCGGTCGGCGTCGCCGACTTCGTCACCGGCTCGACGCACAAGACCATCCGCTCCGGTCGCGGCGGCATCGTCATGTGCGACGAGGAGTACGCCGACGATATCGACGCTGCCGTCTTCCCCGGCGGACAGGGCGGCCCCCTCATGCACAACGTCGCCGGCAAGGCCGTCGGCTTCAAAGAGGCGCTCGAGCCCGAGTTCGAGGACTACGCCGAGCAGACGGTCGCGAACGCGAAGGCACTGGGCGAGTCCCTCTCCGAGAACGGCCTCTCGCTGGTCTCCGAGGGCACGGACAACCACCTCGTGCTCGTCGACCTGCGGGACAGCCACCCCGACACCTCCGGCGGCGACGCCGAGGAGGCCTTAGAGGACGCCGGCATCGTCCTCAACGGCAACACGGTGCCCGGCGAGACGCGCTCGCCGTTCAACCCGAGCGGAATCCGCGCCGGCACGCCGGCGCTGACCACGCGCGGCTTCGACGAGGACGACTGTCGCGAGGTCGGCGACCTGATCGCTCGCGTCGTCGACGCCCCCGAGGACAAGGACGTTATCGAGGAGGTTCGCGCCGAAGTCGCGACGCTGTGCGACGAGAACCCACTGTACGAGTGAGATAGCGGCGATCGGCCCGACGGATTCTATCGGATCCGATCACGCACCCACACTTCTTAGCCGACTATAATTATCGCAAGTACGCCGATAGCGATCGCCGCGGCCAACGTGATCGCCACGGTGAGACCGAACCCGACGACCGGCGATAGCGAGCGCACCGATTCGCGCGTCGTCGATCTCGAGGCCATAGGTAGCCTCTCGAACCCCGAGGGGAAGAACGTACGCTTCGACTCAGTGCTCGAGTCGCCCGTGACCGCTCGCAACGGCCCCTGTCACTCGCCGGCACGCGGCTTTTCCGCCGGCTCGTCGTACCGCCGCCAATGTCCACGCGCCCGACCGGAACCATCCTCGACGACGATCGGTTGCTCGCGCTCCGGGAGACCGACGAGACGGCGGCCTCCGAGCTGGCCGTCGAAGTGACGCCGGTGGCCGATCGCATGGGTGCCGCGAGCGGCGACCACATCGATTGGGACGTCGACGACTACGAGGATCAGGTCATGCTCGTGTGCAGCGGGATCGACGAGGCGGCCACCGCCGACGCGCCGTACCCGCGACGACTCCGCGAGGAGGGTGGAGAGGTCGTCGCACCCGTTCCCGACCCGCTGGTACGGGCCGAGCCGCCGGAGGGACTCGGCCTCGAGATCGAGACCTACGACACCGACGACCCGTTGCTGTTCGACGCCGTCACGACCGGGGAGACGATCGGTCTCGTTCCGGTCCGGTTCGATAACGGGGAAACCTACCGCGCCGACCCGCTGCCGGGCGTCGCGGACGACAGCGACCCCGTCGCGGAGGAGGTCATCGAACACGAGGACCGCGGGGATCCGACGCCCCGTCCCGAGACGATGAGTGCGCCGATCGACGCCGACGTGTTCGAGTCGACCCTGGCCGAGACCGAGCGCGACGTCTCCGAGACCGACGTGATCGGGATCCTCGAGGCGGTCGAGCGCCTCGACCTCGTCGGCACGGGGGATCACGTCGCCGGCGTCCCGCCGCTGTCGGCCGACGAGCGGGCCGTCTGTCTGCTCCCCGAAAACGTCTGGACGGAGCGACTCGGACCCGAACTCGAGGCCGAGGGCGTCGACGTGGATCCGGACGCGCTGGCGGTCGCTCGCGCCGTCCACGAACGCCAGGCCCGCGAGCTGATCGACGCGGCCGGAACGACCGAGTACGAGGGTCTCGAGGACGAATACGCGATGGTCGTGACCGACGCACGCGACACCGCGGAGTGGGAGGTTTCGGAACCGGGAACCGCCGATCGAAGCGGCACGAACTGATCGGTTCGCGACCTGCACGCCGTCGGGTCGATCTCTGGGACGGCCGGTCCGGTTTCTCTACCCCGTTCCGTAACGAACTCACCGCAGAAACGACGGTGTACACCGCTGTCAGTGCGGCGTACGATTCATCGTGATCGCGTACGATCCGCCGTGACAGCGTACGTTAACATTAGTCATACGCCAGCGCGTTGGCGGTCCCTCTCCATGTCACGAACTGACAGTTCAGTGGATCGGCGAACGGTGTTGTCGGCAGTGGGTGCCGTGAGCGCCGCCGCCCTCGCCGGCTGTGCATCGCAGACCGGCGGCGAAAAGCAGTGACATGGCTCGCTTCTACGCCTGCCTCCTGAACGGCGGGGAACTCGAGGGGACGCGGCTGTTCAGTCCGGAGACCGTTCGGGAGTGGACCTCGCTCGAGGCGGAGACCGAGTCGGATCCGGTCCGCGGCGGTTCGCCGGGTCGGTTCTCGCTCGGCTTCTTCCTCGGCGGGCTGGTCCACGACTCCTACGGCGTGACCGCCCCGCCGAGTACGTTCGGCCACGGCGGCCTCGGGAGCATTATGGGCTGGGCCGATCCCGAAAACGACCTCGCGTTCGCCTACGTGACCAACGGCATCCGCGACGGGTACGAACACGGGGTCCGCGCGACCGTCATGAGCGATACGGTGCGCCACGAACTCGGTTAGTCGGCACCGACCGGTTCGCCGCGGCCCGTCTGTGTCGTGTGCTTCCGCATACCACATCCTTTTCCGACTGATTTACGTAAGGTAGTTCACATGACGGACGATTCCGCAACGGAGATGTATCGATCGCGGACCGACGCGCTGACGACCGACGTCGGCGATGGACGACCGATCGTCTTCGCCCACGGGACGCTGATGGATCGGACGATGTTCGCGCCGCAACTCGAGGCCCTGCGCGGCGAGTATCGGGCCGTCGCCTACGACCTGCGGGCGCGAACGGACCGGTACGCGCCGGGCTACGACCTGTGGGATCTGGCCGACGACTGCGCGGCGGTACTCGACGGGATCGGCGAGGACAGCGCCGTCATCGCCGGTATGTCGCTTGGCGGGTTCATGGCGCTTCGCTTCGCGCTCGCGTATCCGGAGCGCGTCGACGGCCTCGTCCTGATCGACTCGATGGCCGCGCCCCATCCCGAAGACGAACGGGCGGCGTTCAGCGACCTCGTCGAGCCCTACGAAGACGTCCTCGAGCCGATGCCTCGAGCGATCGCCGAGGGGTCGGCGGCCGAGCTGTTCGGCGAGACGACTCGCGAGGAGAACCCCGAACTGGTCGAAGCGTGGGTCGATCGCTGGGCGACCTATCCCGGGAAAGCGGTCTACCACGAACTCAATTCGTGGCTCGGCCGCCCGGACGTGACCGATCGCCTCTCGGAGATCGACGTCCCGGTCCTAATCGTCCACGGCGAGGAGGACCCGTCGCTTCCCCCGTCGCGGGCCGAACCGATGCTCGAGGAGCTGCCCGACGCCGAGATGGAACTGATTCTGGACGCGGGCCACACCGCGAACCTCGAGCGGCCGGAGCCGACCACCGACGCGATTCGCTCGTTCCTCGACGAGCGGTTCTGAGCGATAGTATACACGAACGTGTTTATTTGAGCCGACTCTGGCGACGTTCTGCGCACGAATCCGGGGATTAATGAGCCTCGCGGTCGCCCACTCAGGTAATGACCGAAATCATCGACGGTAACGCCGTCGCGAGCGAGATTCGGGACGACCTGACGGACGCAATCGAGCGGTTGGCCGACGCGGGTTCGCGGCCGGGACTGGCGACCGTGCTCATGGGCGACGACCCCGCGAGCCAGACCTACGTGAACATGAAACAGCGCGACTGCGAGGAGGTCGGCATCGAGAGCCACCACGTCGACGTCGACGGCGACGCGCCCCCCGAGGAGCTGTTCGACACCATCGCCGATCTCAACGAGAACGACGACGTCCACGGCTACATCGTCCAGGCCCCCGTGCCGGACCACGTCGACTACCGCGACGTGATCCGCCGCGTCGACCCGATCAAGGACGTCGACGGCTTCCACCCCGAGAACGTCGGTCGACTCGTCGCCGGCGACGCCCGCTTCCGTCCCTGCACGCCCCACGGCGTCCAGAAACTGCTCGAGTCCGCCGATATCGACACCGAGGGCAAGGACGTGACCATCGTCGGCCGCTCGGACATCGTCGGCAAACCCCTCGCGAACCTGCTGATCCAGAAGGCCGACGACGGTAACGCGACGGTGACGGTCTGTCACTCCCGCACGGACGACCTCGCCGCGAAGACCCGCAGCGCGGATATCGTCGTCGCCGCCGCCGGCGTCCCGGAACTCGTCGACGGCTCCATGCTCGAGGACGGCACGGTCGTCATCGACGTGGGCGTCAACCGCGTCGACGCAGATACGGAGAAAGGGTACGAACTCGTCGGCGACGTCGAGTTCGAGAGCGCGAAGGAGAAGGCCAGCGCGATCACGCCCGTCCCCGGCGGCGTCGGGCCGATGACCCGCGCGATGTTGCTCTACAACACGGTCAAAGCCGCCAGCCTGCAGGAAGATATCGACATCGACCTGCCCTGAATCACCGCCGTATCGACGGTCCGCAGTTCGTTTTTGACGGCGATTTCGCCGGTCGTCGCTCGGGTCGGGTTCGTCTCCGTCAATCGATCGGATCGAACTCGAGGGCGTCCAGTCGCTCCTGTGCCTGCGAGAACGCGAACTCGTCGCCGCGCAGGCCGTTGGCCAGATCGCGGGTCGCCTCGACGAGCCGTTCGGCGGTCCCCGGCTCGACGTCGCCGTCGAGCATCCGGATGCGCTTGACGTGTTCGCCGAGCGTCTCGAGGGCGCTTCGTTCGCTGGCGGTCAGATCGCGGTCGTCGGCCCAGGTCCGAACGTCGCGGCGGTACTCGCGAACCGCGTTCGCGTACGCGAGCCCGCGGGCCGCCCGCAGCGATCGGGGGACTTCCTCGACGGGTGGGCGCTCGCCCCGATCGGCGTCGCGGAGCAGCGAGAGGAAGTACAGCTCTTCGCGGTCCTCGAGGTGGATCTCTCGGGCAACGATATCGGCGACGTGGAGCAGTTCGGTCGCGGCGAGGTAGGTGTCGTCGAGCTCGCGGAGGGTGCCGGCGTTGACGAACCCGCGCCGGCGAACGTACTCGCGACAGCGGTCGCGGGCCTGATCGGCGATATCGTCGGTCGCGGCGTCGTCGATCGCGTTCCGAACGGGGGTGAGATCGAACGCGACCTGCAGATCGGTGTGTTCGGTGCGCTCGTCGACGCCGACGCTTCGGAGGCTCCCACAGGCCGGACAGCCGACGCTGCCGGTTTCGTAGTACGACCAGCGGGTCCCACACTCCTTGCACTCGCGCTCACCCCGGATTTTCATGAGCGAGGGTACGGTCGGGACACCAAAAGTCCCACCGACCCGCCGCGACCGGGCGTCGCCGGTCAGTCGGTTCGAAACGCCGGTCGAAATCGGCAGCGAGGCCACGTCCGGACCCGATTGAGTGTCGCTTCTCGTGATACTTTGGGTCCGTTGATGGTGCGGAACCGATGACGGTCACCGGTCGCTTGGCGTCGTTCAATAGGTGATTAACAGACTGCAGGTGCAGGCCACATCGAAACCAGCCGGAACGTCCAACCCGAATATATGTCCCGTAGACTGAACCGGCGGACGTTCGTGACCGCGGCAGGAACAGCAAGTGCGCTCGCGCTCGCCGGCTGTGCCGACAGCGGCCCCGGCGGCAACGAGACCGAGGACGAGAACGATACGACCGGCGAGGACGAGACGACCGGTGACGAAAACGAGACCGAAGACGAAGAGAGCGGCGAGGACGAGACGTACATGCTGACCGTCACGGTCGAAGACGACGAGGGACCGGTCGAAGGCGCGTCCGTCACCCTCGAGGAAGCGGGCATGGGCGGTGTGACCGACGACGAGGAGATGGGCAACGAGTCCGAGAACGCGTCGGACAACGAGACGATGACCGAGGACGGGATGGACAACGAGTCCGAGAACGCGTCCGACGAGACGACGGTCGACGACGATGGGATGGGCAACATAACTGAAAACGAGACGGACAACGAGTCCGACAACGAATCGGGCAACGAGTCCGACAACGAGACCACGTCCGACGTCGGCGGTCAGAGCTTCCCCATAGAAGACGAGACCGACCAGGACGGCGAGGTCGAGTTCGAGGATCTCGAGGACGGAGAGTACACCGTCAGCGCCGAATACGAGGGCGAGCAAACCGAAGACGACGTCGAAATCGACGGCGGCGACGAGGACGTCACGCTGACGTTCGGCGAGGGCGGAACCGAGGGCAACGAGACGGAGAGCGGTAACGAGACGGAAAGTGACAACGAGAGCGACGACGAGAACAGTTCGTAATCGGTTCCATCGGGCCCACCGCGGGCCGTGTCCCATCGATTTCGATCGTATCGACTCGAGCATCGATGTGCAGTCCTTTTTCGACGCGAGCGTCAGCGGATCGACGCCGAGCATCGAGTGTCACAGCGAACCGACCGTTCGAGATCGTTTCAGGCCGGAAACCCTATCCTTCCGACCCGAAACGACGACGCTCGGCGCGCAGTGATGACCCCTATCGACAGCGGCAGTTGGTTCCCGTTACTGTCGAGTCGAGCATCTCGTTCGCGCACGTGTGGCCAGTCGGCACTGTCTCCTCGCCCGCTCGAGTGTGACTCCGGGCCGAGGGAATCGATGCTGCCCCGCTCCGCGTGGCGGCTTTTTTCCCCGTCCGGTCGGTAGTCACGGGTATGCGTGACGAAGACGAAATCCGCGAGCAGTACGAGTTTCTCAAAGAGCACCTCGAGAGCGACGAAATGCGCCACGACGGCGTCGAGGAGATGTTCACCTACTACAAGCGCGCGCTCGGCTGGGTACTCGAGGAAGAGCACATCTGATCGCGACCGCGTGCGCCGAGACGGCATCGTCGTCCCCGACCCTGGACCGTGTCGTTACATTTAAGTACACACGGCAGAACGTTTCACGTGACGCTTCGCTTGGAGGGCCGAAGCGTCAGCGGGGACCAATTCAGGGCGGCAAGCGATCGCGTGACTTTTTCCGTCACGCGATCTGCTTTCCTGTTTCGATATCCATTCACTCAGTGGCACTGCTGCCGTTATTATCTCCCGATATGAGTCGGCAATAATGCGTTTATCCAATATAATTGTACCGAAACGTAATCCCTGAACTGTAAACATGAACTGCGCGTTATGTGTGGTTCGCCGTGCGATCCATCACGGGTGTTATGGATCGTTGACGCTGAAAACGAGAGCCCTCACTGGTAATAGCCCCCTTTCGATCGAAACGACCCGATAGCCTTATTAAAATTCGACAGTAAGTACGATTGGTACTTTCCCAATGTACGACCTGACAGGATTCCAGCGTGACCTGCTCTACGTCATCGCTGGCGAGGACGAACCCCACGGACTGGCGATCAAGGAGGAACTCGAACAGTACTACGAAAAAGAGATCCACCACGGACGGCTCTATCCCAATCTCGATACGCTCGTCGACAAGGGCCTCGTCGAAAAGGGCCGCCGAGATCGTCGAACGAACTTCTACACGCTCACCCGCCGCGGCCGCCGCGAACTCGAGGCGCGCCGCGACTGGGAATCGCAGTACGTCGACCTGTAACGCGATCCGGAAGCCGTTCGGTTCCATCGGTATCGTCGGACATCATCAGGAGTCGCGACGCTCGTTCTCCGTTCGCTCCCGGCACGTCGCTTATGTGTGATCGCGGCGAACGATCAGCAGTGAACGAGGTAGCGCTGCAGATCGCTGACGCACCCCTCGAGGAGACGGTCGTCCGGATGGCCCTCGCGGGCGCGCTGGGGATGTTCCTCGGACTCGAACGCGAGTGGTCCCAGAAGTCGGCGGGTATCCGAACCTTCTCGCTGATCAGTCTGCTCGGTGCGGTCTTTACCGTGCTCGTGCGCGAGGGCGGCGTCGGCGAGAGTCTGCTCCCGTTGGGCGGGTTCCTGGTGATCGTCCAGGGCGTCTTGCTCGCCGTCCAGGGGCTCATGGAGGACGATCCCGAGGAGACGGGACTGTCGCTGACGACCTCAGTCTCGATGCTCGTCGCCTACGGCGTCGGCGTCCTGGTCGCCGCCGGCTTCATCCTCGAGGGCGTCACCGTCGCCGTTCTCTCGTCGCTCCTGTTGGTGTTAAAGCGGGAGCTCCACGAGTTCGCCTGGGGCCTCTCTCGCGAGGAGATGCGCTCGACGACGGAGTTCGCCATCCTCGCGTTCGTCATCTACCCGGTGCTCCCGGCCACCTACGAGCCCGAAATCGCGGGGATCACGATCCCGCTCGAGCCGCAGGTCATCTGGCTGATGGTCGTCGCCGTCGCGGGGATCGGTATCGCTAACTACGCGATCGTCTCGACCTACGGCGGGCGCGGCATCGCGATCACCGGCTTCTTCGGCGGCCTGGCCTCCTCGACGGCCGTCGTCGGGACGATGCTCGATCACGTCAACCAGCGGCCCGAAGCGTCCTCCTACGCCGTCGCGGCGATCTTGCTCGCGAACGCTGCCATGGCGGCCCGGAATCTGGCGATCGCGGTCGGCTTCACGGCGGGCGGCGGCACCGATATCCTCATCGAGGCGATCGTCCCGCTGGGTGCCGTCATCCTGCTGGCCTTCGCCGTCGCCGCGCTCACCGCTGACTGGAGCGAGTCCGGGCCGATGGAACTCGAGAGCCCGTTCTCGCTGAAGAACGCCCTCGGGTTCGGGGCCGTCTTTCTCGTCGTGCTCGTGTTCGGATCGCTGGCCGAGACGTGGTTCGGAACGCTCGGCTTCTACGCGACGGCGGTCGCCAGTGGCTTCGTCTCGAGCGCCGGTGCGACCACCTCGGCGGTCGTCCTCTACCGCGGCGGCCAACTGGGGCCGGCGGAGGCGACGATCGCGATCCTGCTCGCGACGGTCTCGAGCATCGTGGTCAAGGCCCTACTGGCGGCGACGTCGGCGAACGACGGCTTCCGGAACCGGGTCGCGGCCTACAGCACGATTTTGCTGCTGGGCGGGGCGATCGCGTCGGTACTGCTCGTCGTCTAGAACGCAGGTACTGTACCGACGGGCAGTATTTACCGGCGGGCGGACGAAGGGAGTACCATGGACCGAGCAACGGTCGAACCGCAGGTCGATACGATCCCCGGCGAACGGGCCAGCGAGTGGGTCGATTACCACCACGAGTTCGCCGCCCCGAGTACGTACGTCTACGAGTTCGTCTGGGACACGACCGCCGAGGCCGTCGGCCCCTTCTGTACCGACGTCGACGGCAACGTCCTGCTGGACTTTACGAGTCACGTCGCGGCCGCGCCGCTGGGGTACAACAACCCGACGATTCGCGAGAAACTCCGCTCGTTCGACCTCGTCGATCCGCTGAAGATCGCGGGGCAAGATTTCTACGTCAGCGGCGGCGGCCGGCCGGACGACCCCGACTTTCCCGGTCCGACGCAGCTGATGGACCGGCTGATCGCGATGACCGACCACTACGATATGGATCGGGTCTTCCTCTCGAACTCCGGCGCGGAGGCCGTCGAGAACGCGATCAAGATCTGCTACGCCGCGGGCGGCCACCGCGCGTTCACGTTCGACGGGGCGTTCCACGGCCGCACGCTCGGCGCGCTCTCGCTCAACCGCTCGAAGGCCGTCCACCGCAGCGGCTTTCCGGAAATTCCGGGCGTCGTCAGCGTCCCCTATCCCGCGACCGACGAGGAGTACGAAACCCGCTGGCGAACCGACGGTCCCGGCGGCAACGTCGTCGCCGACGCCCTCCACCCCGAGCGCGGCGTCGTCGATCCCGAGGAAGTCGCCTATCTCATCCTCGAGCCGATCCAGGGCGAGGGCGGCTACCGGGTCGCTCACCCCGAGTTCGCCCGCGACCTCGAAGCGCTCCGCGATCGGTACGGGCTCAAGATAATCGCCGACGAGATCCAGTCCGGAGTGGGCCGGACCGGCGAACTGTGGGCCGTCGACCACCTCGATCTCACACCGGACGTCATCACGAGCGGGAAGGGGCTGCGCGTGGGCGCAACGATCTCGCGGTCGGACGTCTTCCCCCGGGAGAAGAGCCGGCTCTCCTCGACGTGGGGCGCGGGCGATCTCGTTGCCGCGATGCAGGGGGTTCTCACGATCGACACCATCCACGAGGAGGATCTGCTCGCGAACGTCCGCGAGCGAGGCGAGCAGTTCCGGACGATCCTCGAGGACGCCGTCGCGGACGGCGACGCGCCCGGCGCGATCGACGTCCGCGGCCGCGGGCTCATGCTCGCCGTGGAGTTCGATACGAAAGACCGCCGCGACGCGGTCCTCGAGTCGGCGTTCCGACGGGGCCTGTTGACCCTCGGCTGCGGCTACAAGACGCTGCGATTGCTGCCGCCGCTCGACGTCACCGAACGAGAGATCGAACTGGGTGCGAGGCTGTTGCTCGAGACGATCGACGACGTCGCCGACGAGACGGACGTCGAAAAACGGTAACGCGACTCGGACGGGAGTCGAGTGGAACTGGGAAGTCGTGAACGGACGGGGACGATCGACCGTTACTCGCCGCGAAGCTCGTTCATGTGATCGATCCGGCGCTGAATGAGATCCGCTTTACCGATGTCGTGGCGCACGCGCAGTCCCTCTTCGCCGGCGACCGCGAGCGCGTCTTCGGCGATCTCCTCGGCCTCGGCGATCGAGTCGGCGACGCCGACCAGCGCGAACGATCGGGAGGTCGTCGTGTAGATGCCGTCGTCGCGTTCGTCGACGTCATCAGAACTCGAAGAGTTCTGATTGCCCGAAGAGCTTCGCTCTTCGACGCTGGCGTAGTAGAGCAACGCGTCGCCCGCACTCTCCTCGTCGACTCGAACCTTCGCGCCGGACTCGGGATCCGTCGGGTAGCCCTCGGGCACGGCGTACTTGCAGACCGTCGCCTGCTCGGCGAACGAGAGTGCTGGCAGCGGATCGTCGTCTCGAGCCGCGGTGAGCACGTCGAGGAAATCGGTCTCGAGGACGGGCAGCGTGTTCATCGCTTCGGGGTCGCCGAAGCGGGCGTTGAACTCGACGACGCGGGGACCGGTGGTGGTCAGCATGAACTGACCGTAGAGGATGCCCCGATAGTCGTCGAGGGCGTCGACGGTGGCCTCGATGATCGAGACGGCGTCCTCGTAGTCCGACTCGGTCATGAACGGCAGTTCGTCGGTCGCGTCGGAGTAGCTCCCCATCCCGCCCGTGTTCGGTCCCTCGTCGCCCTCGTAGGCGCGCTTGTGGTCCTGGACCGCGGGCGCGGTGCGGAACTCGCCGTTGGCGACGAACGCCTGTACGGTGAACTCCTCGCCGATAAGCCGCTCCTCCAAGACGATCCGGTCGTAGTCGGACTCTCGAATGTACTCCTTGCCCTCCTCGGCGGTGACCTGATCGCCGATGACTTTGACCCCCTTCCCGCCGGTCAGTCCGGCGGGCTTGATCGCGAGGTCGCCGTCGTACTCGTCGATGAAGTCGCAGGCGGCCTCCATGTCGTCGAACGTCTCGAAGTCCGGACAGCCCGGGATGTTGTTCTCCGCCATGAACCGCCGCTGGAACGCCTTGTCCGTCTCGATGCGGGCGTCCTCTTCCTTCGGCCCGAAGGCGTAGATGCCGGCGGCCTCGAGTTCGTCCGCGACGCCGGCCTCGAGCGGCGCTTCCGGGCCGATGACGGCGATCGTCGCGTCGACGTCCTCGGCGTAGTCGACCACGGCTTTCGGGTTCGTCGTCTCGAGCGTGTCGAACCCGGCCGCGATGCGGGCGATACCGGGATTCTTGTTGCCGGCACAGGCGTACAGGTCGGCCTCGCTGTCCGCTAACGCGCGGGCGATGGCGTGCTCGCGGCCGCCGCCCCCGATCAGCAGCACGTTCTCTCGCATGGTCGATAGCGGAACGCACGAACCTGTAAGCGTTGCTCTTTCCTCGAGGTGAAAGTATGCACGGACGTGGTATATTTCGTCGGCGAACGTGGCGGCGTCTTCGAGGACGACGCGCCGTCCCAATCCGACGAACGCGACACGAATGCGTCGATGAAAGGATAGGAATCTATACTTATCAATTGGTTTAATATGCGTGCACATGAACCGCCGCCCGTTCCTCCAGACGCTCGCAACCGGTGGAATCGTCCTCTCGGCCGGCTGCGTAAGTTCGATATCGTTCTCGAATACCGGTCCCGATGCCGACGACGTGTTCGCGGACTACCGGTACGAGGGAACGGAGCTCGTCGTCCGGTTTCGCGACGACCGCGACGTTCAGCGGGTCGTCCTGTTCGACGGCGTCGCGGACGAGGAGTACGAGACGGTCGAGCGGCCGTCGAACCCCGTCCGATTCCCCGTCGTCTTCCCGGACCGACTCGAGACGTACGTCTCTCAGTCGCTCCGCGTGAAGGCTGAGACGCCGGACGGCTCGGCCCAGCAGCGGATTTGGGGATTGGCTCACGCATACGTGAGCACCGTGGAACCCCTCCCAGACGGTCGCGCGCGCCTCGAGATCGAGAATCAGGGTGACGGACCACTGCTCGTCAGGTTCGTTGCAATCCATGGTGACGTTCCGAACCCGACGATCGACCCGCAGAGCGACTCGTTCGATCAGTCGTCGTTCGAGCTCGGATCGGGCGTCGTCGGCGTCGACGAGAACCGTCCGCTATCCCCCTCGAGAACGGATCTCGTCGTGCAACCGGGGGAGACGAAATCGTTCGAGACGACGTACGCGCCGTTTGCGTTCCTCGATGAGACCGCCGCGGACGGCTGTACCGGCGACGAGGGCACCGGCAGAATCGCCGTCGTTCACGGCTCCGGCGGCAGCGCCGCCTACGACTTCGCGTACCGTCTCGAGGGCAGCCCGACCAAACTCGAGGGACGAGCGGCGGCGGTCTGTCCCGATTTGGTCGTCGAGCCCTGACCGGACCACGCGTTCCCGCTTCACCCCAGCCGCTCGACTTTTATGCCGCCGCAGTTGCGGCAGCTACTGATTTCGCTGTCCGGGGCGTAGTACTTCTCGCCACACGACTGGCATCGATGGCTGATCTTCGCCGTTCCGCGGGCCGGTTCGGTCCGTGTTCGAGACCGCTCGGACCCGCCGTCCCGTCCGAGAAGCACGTAGAGGAGTATCCCGAGAATCCCACCGAGGAACGCGACGAGCCCCCAGAGCACCGCGCTCTGCGAGCTGTTTTCGGACGCGTCGATGAACACCCAGAGCGTTCCGACGATCCCTACGAACAGCCAGACGAACCCGACGAATACTGCGCCGCTCATAGTTCGACAAAGTACAGCGAGTTGAAATATCTTCCGAGAGCGCCACCGGCGATAGAATCCGCCGTAGCTGTCCGGGATCGATCCGTTTGTGCGATTCCGGACGCTGACGGCCGTCCGTCACGCGTAGAACAGCGGCGGCCGCCGATCTCCGCCGTGTTCCTCGTCCGGCAAATACGCCTCGAGCGCTCCCTCGCCCTCGTTCTCGAGCAACTGATCCAGCACGTCCACGGCCGCGTCGCGGTGCAGCGGCTGGTTATCGTTGCCACACTGGTCGTCCATCACACAGGCCGGACAGCCGTCGACGTTCCCGCAGTCGCAGTCCGCGATGAGTTCGCGGGCGCGCTCGGCGACGGCCTCGTAGTTCTCGTAGATCGCCCGCGCGAATCCCAGGCCACCCTCGATACCGTCGTAGATGAACCAGCCGCTGGCTGGCGTCCGGTCAAGGCCGTTCGCGATCTCCCGCACCGCGGCCTCGGCGGCGGCGATGTTTCGCGGTGCGGCGTCGCCGCCCGCCCCGTCGGGACCGGGGCCTGTCCCTGGCCCCATCCCGTTCCCGTCGTCTCCGCCCTGCTCCTGAGCGAGGTGCGAGTCGATCGTCAGCGTCGCCAGTCCGCCCAGATCGCGCTTGTCGACCATCAACTCGAGCGGGGCGACCCCGATCGTCGCGTGCTCGGCGGCGTGAAGCCCGCCCGCGTAGCCCAGATGGGCCGTCCCCGCCAGCCCGTCCTCGAGTTCGGGCACTTCGAAGTCGCGGTATTTCTCGATCAGCGCCCGCTCGACGCGCTGGGGCACCTCGAGCCAGCACAGTTGGGTCTCCATCTCGAGCGGCGGATTCTCGGTGGGGATCCCCTGCTCCTTGCGTTTCCCGCCGTGGACGGCGACCTTGTCGTAGGTACCGTGATAGACCAGCACCCGGCCGCGGCCGAAGTGCAACGTGAAGCCGCCGACGTCGCGGGACTCCTCTGAGACGGCGTCGAGGACCGTCACGTCGGTCCGCGTCCGCGTGTAGTAGTCGACGTCCGTCGGTCGGACCGTCACCGAGGGCCGGGGCGCGTCGTGGTCGACGTCCGTCACCTCGTACTGCTGGCCCTGATGCAGCCGAACCGCGCCCTCGTGGAAGTCCCGCAGTACTCGCTCCTTCGCGAGCGGCTCCATCCCCGGATCGCGGCGCTCGTCGACGCCGTCGGCGAGATCGACCTCGTACTCCTGACCAGTCGTCGCGTACAGCGAAATCGTCTGCTGGGGACGGGGCGGACCCACGTAGGAGACGCCGGTCTCGAGGTTCCCCCGAAGCTGACCCGCGCGGCGCCACATCTCGATCGCCCGCTCGAGGCGCTCGCGGTCGGCGAGGTCCCCCGCGTCGGTCTCGTCGATCGCCAGTTCGTCGGCCGCACAGCGCAGGTGCTGGGCGAACACCGCGTCGTTGTCCACGTCGACGACCGCGTCCTCGACGTCGGACTCAAGGAGGTAGTCCGGGTTCGAGACGACGTACTGGTCGAGCGTGCGGTGTTCGGCGACGAGCACCGAGAGCGCGCGTTTGGTTCCCCGTCCTGCGCGGCCGATCTGCTGCCAGAACGACTGACGCTGGCCCGGATAGCCCAACTGGACGGTGGCGTCCATCTCGCCGATGTTGATCCCCAACTCGAGAGCGTTGGTCGAGGCGACGCCGTCTAACACGCCGGTCTTGAGCTGGTGTTCGGTCCCGTGGCGCTTCTTCCGCGAGTGACCCGCGTGGTAGGGTTCGATGGCGCTCCCGCGGTCGGGGTTCGTATAGTAGCGGCGGTTGTCGTGGCGGTGTTTCGACGCCCGCTTGACCGAGAGTTCGGCGAGCTTCCTCGAGGGGGTAAAGAGCAGCGTCTGGGCGTCGTGGTAGGTCAGATGGGAAAGCATCCGCGGGGCCTCGACGGTGGCGGGGACGCGCTCGAGGATGGCGTCCTCGGCCGCGTCGGACGGTCCGTTCCGTACTGGCTCTTCGTCGCTTCCGCTCCGCTCGTTGCGTTCGTCAACCGCGTCCTCGCGACTCGCGCGTCGCTCCTCGCGGCCCTCGCCGCGCTCGGCCCGCGTCGCTCCCGGTCGCGTCTCCGAGGACTCGCTTCGCCCGTCCTCGCGAGCCCGCGGCGGCGGGTTCCAGAGCACCAGATCCCGCGGTCCCGTGGGAGAGCCGTCCTCGTCGACCACGGACACGGGTTCGTCGATCAGCGCTGCGGAGTGCTCGCCGGGGTTCCCGATCGTCGCGCTCGTGAGGACGAACTGCGGATCGGCGTCGTAGTAGCCGAGGACGCGTTTCAGCCGGCGGACGATCCAGGCGACGTGCATCCCGTGGACGCCCGTGTAGGTGTGCGATTCGTCGATCACGACCAGATCGCAGGCCGAGAGGAACCGCGCCCAGCGGTCGTGGTCGTGGAGGTAGGTGTTCACGCCCGCGAAGTTCGAGATGATGACGTCGGCCTCCTCGCGGATCCGCTTGCGATTGCTCCCGCGCTCGGTGTCGCCGTCGTAAACTCGCACCGTGATCTCGAGTCCCAGATCGTCGAAGAGGTCGTTCAGCTCCCGCTCCTGGTCCCGCGAGAGCGCCTTCGTCGGGTAGAGGACGTATGCTGTGGCGTCCTCGTTCCGGGCACGGGCCTCGAGATAGTTTCTGGCGATCTGGAGGGCGTAGATCCGGGTCTTCCCGGAAGAGGTGCTCGTCGCGACGCAGACGTTCTCGTCGCGTCCCAGCGCCTCGAGGGCCTCGGCCTGATGCGAGTAGAGGTCGTTCTCGAGCGGATCGGCCAGTTCGGGTCGCAGAACGCGCTCGTTGGGGACCGTCGACGCCTCGCGGCCGGGGCGCTCGAGGACGGTGATGTCATCTTCGGCCCGGTAGCCAGGGAAGGTGTCGACCAGTTCGTCGCCGGTGACCGGGACGTCCGCCTGTTCCTGTCGGTCCGTCTGTGAGTCGCTCATCGTCAGAAATCACTCAGTCCGGTTTGCTCGCTGTCGGTCTCGCTACTCGCGTCGCGTCGCGTCGCCGTTCGCCCCGTCGTGCCGGAGTCGCCCGTCTCGGACTCCAGCGTGCTCGCGCTCGAGCGATCGGACGCCGCGGACGAGTCGCTCGAATCGGACTGACTCGAGAACGAGGCGCTCTCGATCGACGCCGACGCCGTCGGCGCCTCCCGCAGGCGCTCGTAGACGTGCCAGAGCGCCCGGCAGTCGTCCTCGCAGTAGGCCTCGTGGCGGTCCCACTCGAGTGCCGCGCCCGTGCGCATGAACCGTTGGTAGGCCGCTGCGGTCGCCGCACCGTCGAGACCCGTCGCCGCGTCCTCGTACCCGAGCGCGTCGGCGACGGCCTCGAGTTTGTTCGTCCGCCCCGGAAGCAGGGCGTGCTCGTTTTCGACGGCCCAGAGGTAGAGATCGAACTTCGGGATCGACTCCCACTCGTCGACGTAGTAGGGGACGTGTTTGGCGATAAACGAGCCGAGATGGCGGTAGTCGAACCGCCAGCCGTTCCACGTGAGCAGGGCTCGATTGGGGTGCATTCCCAGCAGCCAGTCGCAGAAGGCCTCGAGCACCGACGCCGGATCGCTCGGATCGTCCGTCTCGACGAACGCCCGATAGGTGTCCGTCACGGGATCGTAGACGCCGATCTGCCAGATGATCGTCGGCGAGAGGCCGTCGGTCTCGATGTCGAGACACAGCGGCGGCGTCGACCAGCCCGCGCCCGGCAGCGACTCGTCGGTGAGCCGGCGGGGCTCGCCGGTCTCGAGCACCGTCGCGTGATCGTGCATTTTGCGGGCGCGGTCGCGACCGACGTTCGGCAGCGCCGCGAGCATCTCGAGCGGCGTCTCGAGCAGTTCCGCGCGGGTCGTCACGCCGCGATCGGCCAGTCGCTCGGCGGTCTTCGGGCCGATTCCGGTGACCGCCTCGAGGCCGAAGTCGGTCACGTCGTGCGTTTCGATGCGCTCGATGCCGTCGGGCGTGAGCGTCAGCATCGCGATCGATCGGGAGCGGCCGTACCCTTCGACGGGACCGGCACCGCGCACGCGGACGGAGACGCAGTTCTCGTCGAGCGGTTCGACGCCGGCGCGGAGTTCGTGGTCGACGCCGCGAACGGCGCCGCTCTCGGGCTCGAGGTGCCATAACTCGTCGTACTCTGCGGGTTCGGCACCCGTCAGGACAGTCGTAACCTGTCCCACCGGGAGCGCGCTCGCGAGCGTCGCCGCGCCCTCGAGGTACGTCTCGAGGGCCGTCGGCCGAACGGTCGTCGAGACGTCATCGCAGACGAGCGCGGCCACGTCGGCGGTCGCATCGGAAAGCGCGCTCGAGACTGCCTCGGGCGATACCTGAAGCGCGCGCGTGCGCTGGGCGACGGCGAGCTCGAGTTCGGTTCCGTCGCTGGCGGCCACCACCTGACGGTGAATCGGTTCGTCCCCGGCGGTCTCGAGCGGCGGATGGAACGCCGGCGCGTCGAACGCTCCGCGAGCCCGGGCGAACGCCTGCGGCTCGCGGCCCGGACCGAGCACCCAGACCGCGTCCGGCTCGAGGGTCCGATCGATGTCCTCGAGGGTCGCGACGGGGCGGTCGGCCAGCGCCGACGGCGGGAGGGCGAGGAGGCGGACGCCGGCTCGAGCGGTCATTGGTCGTCGGGAGGCGGGCGGCGACAAAGAGGGTTTGGACACCGGAGTGAAAGTGATGATGGGATGTAGATGGCCTGGTAGTTCCTACTAACACCACGAAAGCCCCTGCCGGCTCCGGGAAGACGGGCGAAGTAAGCACCAGAGGCCGAAGGCCGAGGAGCGCAGCGAGCCCATCGACCGGAGCCGGCAGCCCCTTTCATTCCCGCCCGCAGTGGCATGATCGGCCAGCCGATACGGGTGGGAATGAAAGGGGCTGCCTCGCTCGACCCGGTGAGACGACGTAAGGACCGCAGGCCGAAGGCCGAGGACCGCAACGAGTCGCAACCGGTCGAGCGAGGCAGGGGCTTTCGTAGTGTTCTCGATCGTTACAGATACCTGAACATCACGAGCGGCGAGCGATCAATGTTTTAGTCAGGGACTTCGAATGGCGCGACAATGCAACAGTACCTCGAGTTAGTCGACGCGGTCCTCTCGGAGGGCACCTACAAGCCCAACCGAACCGGCGTCGACACGATTTCGTCGTTCAGCGAGCACTACGAGGTCGACCTTCAGGAGGGGTATCCGCTGCTGACGACCAAGGAGATGGACGGCTACCGCTGGAACTCGATGCTCCACGAGGTCTGCTGGTATCTCTCCGGCGAGGAGCACATCCGCGATCTCCGCGAGGAGACCAAGATCTGGGACGCCTGGGCCGACGAGGACGGAAAGCTGGATACGGCCTACGGTCGCTTCTGGCGGCGGTTTCCGGTCCCCGAGGACGACGCGCGACTCGAGGGCGAGTCCTGGCCCGACGAGACCCAGCAGTGGGTCACCGAGGAGGCCGACGGCCGGAAGACGTTCGATCAATTGCAGTACGTCATCGACACGCTCTCCGACTCGCCCAACTCCCGTCGACTCGTGGTCAACGCGTGGCACCCGGCTAACGCGGCCGTCTCGACGCTGCCGCCCTGTCACTACTCGTTCGTCTTCAACGTGCAGGGCGACCGGCTGAACTGTCACCTGACCCAGCGCTCGGGCGACACCGCGCTGGGCATTCCGTTCAACATCGCGGCCTACGCGCTGCTGACCAAAGTCATCGCGCAACAGACCGGCTTCGAACCGGGCACGTTCGCTCACACCGTCGTCGACACGCACGTCTACTGCGGCCGCGGCGACCGCGGCGAGTGGTACGCGGACAACCTCGAGGTCCTCCAGTCGCGGCTGGCCGGGGTCGACACTCGCGAGGACTACCTCGAGGTCAAGGCGTGGCTCGAGTCCGAGGCCCCCGCTGAGGCCGAGGGCGACGAACGGCTCGATCACGTGCCGGGCCTGCTCGAGCAACTGTCCCGGGAACCGCTCGAGCGCCCGACGCTCGAGGTGGCGGACGTCTCGATCGACGAGCTATCGTACGAGGACGTCGCGCTTCGAGACTACGAGTCCCACGACGGCCTCGAGTTCTCGGTGGCCGAATGAGCGAGGACGGTGCGTCCGGGGGCGCGAACGCGACGCCGGACCTCGAGACCGACCGCGAACTCGTCGCGATTGCCGCCGTCGCCGACAACGGCGTCATCGGCAAGGACGGCGACATGCCCTGGCACATTCCCGCCGACCTCGAGCACTTCAAGGAGACGACGATGGATCACCCGGTCATCATGGGTCGGGTGACGTACGAGGGGATCCTCGAGGCGCTGGGCGAACCGCTCCCCGGTCGGACGACGATCGTGTTGACGAGTCGGGGCCTCGAGACGCCCGAGAACGCGGTAGTCGCGAACGGGCTGGCGGACGCGCTCGAGGAGGCGGAGTCGGCCGCCCGCGAACGCCACGACGACGCCGAGCGAATCTTTGTCGCCGGCGGTGCGACCGTCTACGAGCAGTTCCTCTCCGCGCTCGATCGGTTAACCGTCACCGAAGTCCACCGCGAACCCGACGGAGACACGCGGTTCCCCGACTGGAACCGCGAGGACTGGCGGGTCGTCGACCGCGACGAACGCGACGGGTTCGACTTCGTCGAGTACGCTCGATCGGGTTGACTGGCGACTCTCTCCCGGTGTATAAAATTCAGATTCACTGTTGTGTTCGGCAAATATTGCGCGCTTTCTACAACCCGTCCAGAATAGCGCCTCGTGAGAATAGATTCACAACCCGAGAAACCGCTATACCGTCAAATGTCGGGTGTATATGGCCTCTAACTCGAAATCTCGGCAGTTTCAAATGTGCTCGTCCCCAAGTGGTGATAATGTCAACCGAACCGTTCTCGGACGCTATCCGAGAATTCGAACACGACGGCGAGACGTACAAGATGGCCGACCTCACGGTTCTCGAGGAGCAGGGACTCTGCGACCTCGAGAAACTGCCCGTGAGCATCCGCATCCTGCTCGAGTCGGTACTGCGAAACGCTGACGGCGGTCAGATCGACGCGGACTCGGTTCGCGCTGCGGCCTCGTGGGAGCCCGACGTGCCGGACGCCGAGGTGCCGTTCACGGTCTCGCGGGTCGTTCTGCAGGACCTGACCGGCGTTCCAGCAGTGGTAGACCTCGCGGCGCTTCGCTCGGCCGCGGACCGGAAGGGCGTCGATCCGACGGTCGTCGAGCCCGAAGTCCCCTGTGATCTCGTGATCGACCACAGCGTCCAGGTCGACCACTTCGGCAGCGCGGACGCCTACGAGCAGAACGTCGAACTCGAGTACGAGCGCAACGCGGAGCGCTACCGCGCGATCAAGTGGGCCGAGCAGGCGTTCGAGGACTTCAACGTCGTCCCGCCGGGGACGGGCATCGTCCACCAGGTCAACTTGGAGCACCTCGGGCGCGTAGTCGACGTCCGCGAGGTTGACGGCGTCTCCGCGAGCGAAGCGAGCGGAGGCTCGTCGGACGAGTCCGACGTTGAACAGTGGCTCGTCCCCGACACGCTCGTCGGCACCGACAGCCACACGCCCATGATCGGCGGTATCGGCGTCGTCGGCTGGGGCGTCGGCGGCATCGAGGCCGAAGCGGCGCTGCTCGGCCAGCCGATCAACATGTCGCTGCCGGAGGTCGTCGGCGTCCGCCTGTCGGGCGAGCTCCCCGAGGGGGCCACGGCGACGGACCTCGTGCTCCACATCACCGAACGACTGCGCGAGGTCGGCGTCGTCGACAAGTTCGTCGAGTTCTACGGTCCCGGCGTCTCGCAACTCTCGGTGGCGGATCGGGCGACCATCTCGAACATGGCCCCCGAACAGGGCTCGACTATCAGCATGTTTCCCGTCGACGAGAAGACTCTCGAGTACCTCGAACTCACGGGCCGCGACGAGGACCACATCGAACTCGTCCGCGAGTACCTCGAGGCGCAGGGCCTCTTCGGCGAACAGGAACCCGAGTACACCGAGACCGTCGAGTTCGATCTGAGCGACGTCGAGCCCAGCCTCGCGGGCCACAAGAAGCCCCACTCGCGCATCCCGATGGGCGATCTCGACGAGCACTTCCCGCGTCTGCTCGAGGAGCAGGGCGTGATTGGCCCCGGCGGCGAGCCCGCCATAGGAGACGGCAGTGGTGCGGCCGCGAGCGACTCGACCGCGTCCGGCCCCGGCCTCGCGTTAGACGAGAAGATCCCCGTCGAACTCGAGGACGGCACGGAGATCGAGATCGGCCACGGCGACGTGCTCGTCAGCGCGATCACGAGCTGTACGAACACCTCGAACCCATCCGTTATGGTCGCTGCCGGCCTGCTCGCGCGCAACGCGGCCGAGCAGGGGCTCGAGGTGCCCGAGTACGTCAAGACGAGCCTCGCACCCGGCAGCCGGGTCGTCACGGAGTATCTCGAGCAGGCCGAACTGCTCGACGACCTCGAGGAACTGGGCTACCACGTCGTCGGCTACGGCTGTACGACCTGTATCGGGAATTCCGGCCCGCTCCCGGAGCCGATCGAGAACGCCATCGACGAACACGACCTCTGGACGACGAGCGTTCTCTCGGGCAACCGGAACTTCGAGGCCCGCATCCACCCGAAGATCAAAGCCAACTACCTCGCCAGCCCGCCGCTGGTCGTCGCCTACGGCCTCGCGGGCCGGATGGATATCGACCTCGAGGAGGAACCGATCGGTACGAACGACGACGGCGAAGAAGTATACCTCGAGGACGTCTGGCCGGACCCGGAGGAGGTCCGCCGGACGATCCACGAGAGCGTCTCCCCAGAGATGTTCGAGGAGAAGTATGCGAGCGTCTACGAAGGCGACGAGCGCTGGGAGGCCCTCGACGCGCCCGCGGGAGACGTCTATGACTGGGACGACGAATCGACCTACATCCGTGAGCCACCGTTCTTCCAGGACTTCCCGCTCGAGAAGCCCGGCGTCGAGAACGTCGAGGACGCGCGCTGTCTGCTGACCCTCGGTGATACGGTCACGACCGACCACATTAGCCCGGCCGGTCAATTCAGCGAGGAGCTGCCCGCCGGCCAGTGGCTGAAGGAGCACGGCGTCGAACCCTACGAGTTCAACACCTATGGCTCCCGCCGAGGGAACCACGAGGTCATGATGCGCGGGACCTTCGCGAACATCCGCATCGAAAACCAGCTGCTGGATGGGAAGGAGGGTGGCTACACTATCCATCATCCGACGGGTGACGAAACGACCGTCTTCGAGGCCAGCGAGCGCTACCGCGAGGAGGACACCCCGCTCATCGTCATGGCCGGCGAGGAACTCGGCACCGGCTCGAGCCGCGACTGGGCCGCCAAGGGGACCGACCTGCTCGGCATCCGCGCGACCATCGGGAAGAGCTACGAGCGCATCTACCGCGACAACCTGATCGGCATGGGCGTCCTGCCCCTGCAGTTCGAAGACGGCGAGGGCTGGGAAGAACTCGGCCTCGAGGGCGACGAGTACTACACGATCGAAGGGCTCGAGGACGGCCTCGAGCCGAACGCTGAAGTGACCGTCACCGCCGAGGACGACGACGGTACCGTGACCGAGTTCGACGTAACCGCACAGGTCGACACGCCGATGGCGGTCGAGTACGTCGAGCACGGCGGCGTCCTCCATCTCGTGCTCCGCCGACTGCTGCAGGAAGAGCTGGAGTAGGGTAGCGGACTCGAAGTAGTTTCTTTCTCCGGTGTTCTCGTTCTATTCCGGTATTTCGGCGGCCAAACAGACCACTCGCGGTGGCGCGCGCTGAGCCGCGGTGAGCAACAGCGAACCGTGGCTCGACTATGCGCGAGGGATGAGCGAGCGGAGCGCGGCGCGACGCGCCGCGGTGAAGCGAACGGCGCGAGCCGTGAGCCTCGGAGCGAGCGAATCGGTTGGGGAGGACGAGGAGTCCCTAGTTGCCACGGTAGCGTCGCCTGCTGTTGGGCAGCCGGAATGCAGCGAACGAACCCGTCTCTGTCCGTCGTACGCCGACCTTTTACAACGTCCTCACGTATGCGAAGACATGACCGACCCGACCGAGCGCAATCGGCTCGAGGACGAGGAGAGCCCGTATCTGCGCCAGCACGCGGACAACCCCGTCAACTGGCAGCCCTGGGACGAGCAGGCCCTCGAGGCCGCGAGGGAACGCGACGTCCCGATCTTCCTCTCGATCGGCTACTCGGCGTGTCACTGGTGTCACGTCATGGAAGACGAGAGCTTCGAGGACGAGGCGGTCGCCGAGGTACTCAATCAGAACTTCGTCCCGATCAAGGTCGACCGCGAGGAGCGACCGGACGTCGACAGCATCTATATGACCGTCTGCCAGCTCGTGACCGGACGGGGCGGCTGGCCGCTCTCGGCGTGGCTCACTCCCGAGGGGAAGCCCTTCTTCGTCGGGACCTACTTCCCCAAAGAGGGACAGCAGGGCCAGCCCGGCTTTCTCGATCTCTGCGAGCGCATCAGCGACTCCTGGGAGAGCGAGGACGACCGCGAGGAGATGGAACATCGTGCCCAGCAGTGGACCGACGCCGCAAAGGACCGACTCGAGGAGACGCCGGACTCCGCGGGGGTCGACGCCGGCGGAGCCGCGGAGCCCCCCTCGAGCGACGTGCTCGAGACGGCAGCGGACGCGACGCTCCGGAGCGCTGACCGCCAGTTCGGCGGCTTCGGCTCCGGTGGGCCGAAGTTCCCCCAGCCGTCACGGCTGCGCGTGCTCGCCCGGGCGTACGACCGAACCGGTCGGGAGGAGTACCGCGAGGTCTTCGTAGAGGCCCTCGACGCGATGGCTGCGGGCGGGCTCTACGACCACGTCGGCGGCGGCTTCCACCGCTACTGCGTCGATCGGGACTGGACGGTCCCCCACTTCGAGAAGATGCTGTACGACAACGCCGAGATTCCGCGGGCGTTTCTCTCGGGCTACCAGCTCACTGGCGAGGATCGCTACGCCGAGATCGTCGCGGACACGCTGACGTTCGTCGATCGGGAACTGACCCACGACGAGGGCGGCTTCTTCAGCACCCTCGACGCCCAGAGCGAGTCCCCCGAGACCGGCGAGCGCGAGGAGGGCGCGTTCTACGTCTGGACGCCCGACGAAGTGCACGACGTACTCGAGGACGAGACCGACGCCGCCCTCTTCTGTGCGCGTTACGACATCACGGAGTCGGGCAACTTCGAGGGGCGGAACCAGCCGAATCGCGTGGCCAGGGTGTCGGAGCTCGCCGGCCAGTTCGATCTCGCGGAGCACGAAATCCTGAAGCGCCTCGAGTCGGCCCGCCAGCGGCTGTTCGAGGCCCGCGAGGAGCGACCGCGACCGAACCGCGACGAGAAAGTCCTCGCGGGCTGGAACGGGCTGATGATCTCGACCTACGCCGAAGCGGCGTTGGCGCTCGGCGAGGACGACTACGCCGACACCGCCGTCGACGCCCTCGAGTTCGTCCGCGATCGGCTCTGGGACGAGGACGAGCAGCGACTCTCGCGGCGCTACAAAGATGGAAACGTCAAGGTCGACGGCTATCTCGAGGACTACGCCTTCCTCGCGCGGGGCGCACTGGACTGCTATCAGGCCACCGGCGAGGTCGACCACCTCGAGTTCGCGCTCGAACTGGCCCGCGTCATCGAGGTCGAGTTCTGGGACGCCGATCAGGGCACCCTCTACTTCACGCCCGAGAGCGGCGAGTCGCTGGTCACGCGACCGCAGGAACTGGGCGACCAGTCGACCCCCTCCGCGACCGGCGTCGCGGTCGAGGCCCTGCTCGCGCTCGACGAGTTCGCCGACGAGGACTTCGAGGAGATTGCCGCCACCGTCCTCGAGACCCACGCCGACACGCTCGAGGCGAACGCGCTCGAGCACGCGACGCTCTGTCTCGCCGCCGACCGGCTCAAGGCGGGCGCGCTCGAGGTGACGATCGCCGCCGAGGAACTCCCCGAAGCGTGGCGCGACGCGTTCGCGTCGCGGTACTTCCCGGACCGACTCTTCGCGCGACGGCCGCCGACCGAGGCGGGACTCGAGGCGTGGCTCGAGACGCTCGGGCTCGAAGATGCGCCCCCGATCTGGGCGGGCCGCGAGGCGCGCGACGGCGAACCGACGCTGTACGTCTGCCGCGACCGGACGTGCTCGCCGCCGACGCACGTCGTCGAGGAGGCGCTCGAGTGGCTCGGCGATTCGGGCGAGAACACGGAAGGGGAGTCGGACGCGCCGTTCTGAACCTGCCGCAGAACTACCCCGGTCCGCGGAGCCGCCGGCGTTCGTCTCGAGACGGAACGTTCGAGCTGCCACGTAATGGGGCGGTCTCACGCGTTCTCGACGCGCCACGTCTATTGTTAGCGCTCGTCCCGCCGTTCGAGAACAATGTTACCGCATGTCGGAGATTCTTGTACGTAGTTAGCCAAATCCGAGAGAGACAATGGCAACCACGTTCGACGATCGGCCGATCGAGGAGAGCGCGACGGACAATCACTTCCCGATTCGACTCCCCGGCTTCGGACAAGCCGACGAGATGCGCAGTAGAGACGGATTACAGACGGGAACGAACGAGATGCGGACGTTCGAACTCCGGGAGGCGTGTCTCGAATGAGCGACGATCCGTTCGAGGAAGTCGCCGACGCGAAGCGATCGCTCTCCGACGAGGCGCGCGAGGAGGCCGCCGCGCGCCAGCGCGACCTCGGTAAGCTAACCGCCAGAGAGCGCGTCGATTACCTGCTCGACGAGGGGACGTTCGAGGAGATCGGCCGCCTCGCGTCGCCGATGCCGACGACGCCCGAGACGACCGACTGGGTGCGCGAGGACGCCCCCGCTGACGGCGTCGTCACGGGTTACGGAGAGATCGACGGCCGCTCGGTCGCGCTAATCGCCACCGACTTCACGGTCAAAGGCGGTTCGATCGGCCACGCCGGTGGCCGAAAGATGTCGCGGGTCGCCGAGCGCGCCCTCGACCGCGGACTGCCGCTGCTCATGCTCCACGACGGCGGCGGCCACCGCATCCAGGAGGGACTCGACGCCGCGCCGTTCGCCCGGGGCGACAACGGCTTCTCGAAGCTCCAGACCGCTCTCTCCGGCTGGGTTCCCGTCGTCTCGGCGATGATGGGGCCGGCTTTCGCTGCGCCGACAAACTTCGCGGCGCTGTCGGACTTCGTACCGATCGTCGAGGGAACGGGAACGATGGGGGTCGCCGGACCGTCGCTGGTCGAAGCCGCGCTCGGCGTCGACGGCACCAAGGAGGAACTCGGTAGCGCGCGGTTTCAGACGACCGAGACCGGGATGGCCGACCTCGCCTGCGAGGACGACGAGGCCTGCCTCGACGCGATCCGGACGTTCCTCTCGTACCTGCCGCGAAACGCTCGCCGGGAGCCACCGACGGCCGACCCGCGACCGCCGGCCGTCGACGGCGAGCGGTTGCGAGAGATCATCCCCTCGAGCCCGCGCAAGGGGTACGACATCGACGCGATCGTCGAGGGGATCGTCGACCGGGACTCGGTGTTCGAACTGAAGCCGACCTACGCGCGAAACATCGTCACTGCCTTCGCTCGCCTCGAGGGGGAGCCGATCGGCGTCATCGCCAACAACCCCCGGATCAAAGCCGGAACCATCGATACCGGCGCATCGGAGAAGGCGGCCCATTTCGCGGCGATCTGCGACGCCTACGGGCTCCCGGTCCTCACGCTTGCCGACGTACCCGGAATCCTTCCCGGCCCGGACTCGGAGCGCGAGGGGATCGCTCGCCACTCCGCGAAGCTCCCGTTCGAACTCGCGCGTGCGACGGTCCCGATCGCTAACGTCGTCCTCAGACGCGGCTACGGCTTCGGCTACGTGGCGATGGGCGGCGGTCGCTCGATCGACTCGGAGCTAACGGTGCTGTGGCCCACGGCCGAAGTCGCCGCCATGGGCATCGAGGGAGCCGTGGACATCGCGTACCGCCGAGAGATCGAGTCCGCAGACGACCCCGAGGCCCGACGTTCGGAACTAATCGAGAAGTTCAAGGACAGAACCGACGCCGTCCGAGCGGCCTCCCGCGTCGGAACCGACGGCGTCGTCCAGCCCGAAGACACCCGCGACCGGGTCCTGCGCGCGTTCGCTCGAGCGGACGAACCGCACGAGGACGACTGGCCGCCGAAGAAACGGCCGATCAACCCGATCTGAACGCCTCGGGTTGCCTGCTGGCCGTCTTCGTCGGTCAGTCCGATCGAACTGAAACTACGCTGACTCGAGTGCGGTTTCGATCTCGTTGGCCAGCCAGACCGCCGGCGGCACGTCCTCTTCCTCGACGAACCGGACGACTTCCTCGCCCGCGTCGTTCTCGACCACGATCGTCGGGATGTACTCGATGCCGTACTCCTCGACGCCCGGCCCCTGCTTGTCCTGATCGACGTTGACTTCCTCGATGCGGTCGTCGGGGACCTCCGCGGCCTCGAGCGCCGCGCCGAAGTCGGGCAGCAGGGCGCGACAGTCCTTACACCAGTCGCCGCCCCAGATCTTGTACACCAGCTCGTCGTTGTGCGCTTCCAGCGTCTCGACCGCCTCCTCGTAGGACGCCGCGTCCCACGTCGGGTTCGGCCGCATGGTCTCGAGACTCATACACACGACTTGTCGGTCGGTGGGCTTAACGGCGGTGTTTCCGACGGGCCCCTTCACTCGAGTGGCGTCCTCCGTTTCTCGTACCTGATTGGCCAACCACCGCTGGGCGGGACTGAAAGGGGCCGACCGGGTCGGGGAGCGTGACGGCCGTAGCACCGGAGGCGAGCGAAGCGAGCCGAGGAGCGCACGTCGTCAGGCGACTCGAGCCGGTCGGGGGCTTTCGAGGTGGTCGCGGTACGTGACTCGGTCTAGAATACTAGCCGGCACGTCCTGCCGAGGTCCAGCACGGGTTTACGTCTCGAATACCTATTGCAGGCCAATGAAAGGGAGCATCCTGGACACGATCGGCTCGCCGCTGGTCCAGGTCGACTCGCCGGAGGGCGCGACGGTCGCGGCCAAGATCGAATCGTTCAACCCCGGCGGATCGGCCAAGGACCGGCCGGCCCGCGAGATGGTTCGGGCCGCCGAACGCGACGGGCTGATCGAGCCCGGCGACTGGCTCGTCGAACCCACCAGCGGTAACACCGGCATCGGCCTCGCGCTCGTCGCGGCCGCCCGCGACTACGACCTGACGATCGTCATGCCGGCGGACAAGTCGAAGGAACGCCAGCAGATCATGTCGGCCTACGGGGCCGACCTCGAACTCGTCGAGGGCGAAATGGCCGACGCCCGCGCTCGCGCCGAGGAACTCGAGGAGGAGGGCGCGATCCAGCTCGGGCAGTTCGAGAACCCCGCGAACCCCGAGGCCCACTACCGGACGACCGGCGAGGAGATCGTTGAGCAGGTCGGCGACCGCGAGGTCGACGCCTTCGTCGCCGGCGTCGGGACCGGGGGCACCATCTCGGGCATCGGCCGCCGGCTCCGCGAGGAGTTTCCCGACGTCGAAATCGTCGCGGTCGAACCGGCTCGAAACGCCGTCCTCTCGACCGGCGAAGCCGGGAAAGACGAGTTCCAGGGAATGGGTCCCGGTTTCATCAGCGACAACCTCGACCTCGATCTGTTAGACCGGGTCGAGACCGTGAAACTCGAGGACGCCGAGGAGGAGTGTCGCCGCCTCGCTCGCGAGGAAGGCGTCCTCGTGGGGCAGTCAAGCGGTGCGACGAGTCTCGTCTCCCAGCGCGTCGCACGGGAGATCGCCGAGCCGGACCTCGAGTGTCCGGAGGTGCCGACGGCGTTCGACGAGGGACAGCGGCCGGCCTCGCCCGAGACGGACGGCGGACAGGCGGCCGACGACTGCCCGCTCGTCGTCACCGTCTTCTGGGACAGCGGCGAACGGTATCTCTCGACCGGCCTCTTCGACTGACACGCGCGGTCCGATTCGGTCCGGCCGCGGGCGCTCGATCCGCTTGCGGTGCTCGGTCTACTCGATCTGCCGATGGCGCTCCGTCTACTCGAGCCGGTGGCGGCGCTTCCGACCGCCGGCCGACCGGTCGAACCGCGATCGGCGGCACAAAAAGAGCTCTTTCAGCTAGCCGAATCACCTTTAGTACCCCTCGCGTACGTTCGGGTACGATGACACGCCCCTCGAGACGCGCCCTGCTCTGTGGAACCGCTTCTGCGATCGCGCTCTCCGCCGGTTGTATCGCCGACGGCGGTGACGCCGCGCCGTCGAACGATACCGAGACCGACGGCGGCGATCCCGGAGCCCCATCGAGCGGTGACGACGGCGGCAACGGCGAGACCGACGACGGCAGTACTGACGACGGTGAACCCGACGACGACGGCAATGACGGCGACGATCAGTCGAACGAGTTAGTCGACTCCCAGTCCCGGCCGTACCAGTACTCGACGCGATCGACGTCGCCGGAGGTGACCGTGCTGTCCGATCGCGACCGCGCGGAGCGGTGGCTCGACGACCACGAATCGCTGCCCGAGACGGTCGTCGACCTCGTCGACGAGACTGATTTCGAGACGTCGACCTTCGTCCGACTCGAGGCCGGCGCTCCCAATCCCTGCCACGAGATGACGCTCGAATCGATCGCCGTCGAGGACGGCCGGCTCGCTCTCGAGGGGGCGGTCCGCGAGACGAGCGACGACGACGAGGCCTGTATCGCCCGGGAGACGACCGTCGGACGCCTCGTTCGGGCGACGTTCGACGGCGAGCCCCTGACGGACATCTCGGCGAGCATCGTGGACCGAAACGGAGACGAATACTCGATGGCGAGCGAGAGCGAATCCGGCAGCGCGAGCGCCGAGCAGTCGAGTAGCCCGGACGAGACGTCCGACGGCGAGTAGGGCCGTCAACTCGGCGGGAGAATCAGTGGACCGACTGTCGAGATCGGCCTCGGGAATCGCCTCACGAGTACTCGGCTTCGGTCAGCCGGACGACGAGGGTGTCCTCGACGTCCCGGAGATCGTACTCGGGAAGATCGCCGCCGGTCCGACGGACGTACAGCGGTTCGACGAGTCGATACGTCGGCTCGGCGACGCCCGCTCGGCCGGCCCCGCTCGAGTCGTCCGTCTCTGTATCCGATTCGCTCTCGGTCCCGCTCTCGGAGCCGGGGGGCGTCTTCGATCCGCCGTCGGCGTCCGCCTCGCTCGAGTCGGCGTTCTCAGCGGCGCCGGCGTCTTCAGCGGCCGGCTCGGGACTCGAGTCCACTCGCTCGAGGCCGTAGATCTTGCAGAACTCGGCCGTTTCCGCGGGCTCGATATCGCCGTTTCGGAGCCGCTCGGCCAGCGGCCGCGAGAGCCACTCCTCGTCGCTGATGCTCGGCTCCTGGACGAGCGCCTCGTCGACGAACCGAGTGAGATACCAGTTCAGGTCGTTCAGCAGCGAGACGGCGGCGCCGACGCTGACCGTCCGGACGGCCAGCGAGTTCTCGAAGGGACGCTCCAAATCGTAGGTCGCCAGCGCCTCTCGAGCCGTTTCGCGGGAGAGGAGTTCGTACTGGAGGTTGGTCCCGGCCTCGCCGATGAGACAGACGCGGGTCACTATATCGAGGTGGGAGCGGCGGTCTAATGTCGGTTTCGGCTTCTAGATGCCGACTCCGCTACTCGGTATCGATCGAGCTAGAATGCTGGTCTTCACGCGGACACTACTCCGATGAAAGCCCCTGATCCGGTCGACTCGATGGACTCGCTGTGCGCTTCGAGGTTCGCTTCGCTCACCTCTGCAGTGCTTACGTCGTCCGTCTTCGTCGACTGGATCAGCCCCTTTCAGTCCCACCCAGCGGTGGCTCGCCGGGCTGTCTACGAGCGGAGAGAAAACGAATGTCGTTCGGACGGTTCAGGGTTCGACCAGATCCGCGTTCTTCGCGGCCGCTTCGGCGCGCTCGAGCAGGTCATCCGGCTCGGCCCGCAGCAACGGTTTCAGTCGAGCGTTGGTCTCGACCTGGTCGGGAGTGACGCGGTTGCAGCCGGCGTCCATCGTCGAGTCGGTGAACGTACCGATCTCGCGGGCCTGGGCGACGATGTACTGTTTGTCTCGGGTCAGCAGCGGGCGGTGGATCGGCAGTCGCGTAGCGCGGCTGGTGACGCCGAGATTTCGGATCGTCTGGCTCGACTTCTGGCCGGCGGCCTCGCCGGTGACGATGCCGTTCGCGTCGACGCGTTCGGCCAGGGTCTCCGCGGCGCGGTAGAAGAACCGGCGCAGGGAGAGCATGCGTCCCTGTTCCATCTCTCGGACGAGGAGATCGACGGTCTCGCCGCCCGGAATCCGGTAGATCTGCATGTCGAAGTTCGGCGCGTACTCGGAGAGGAGCCGCACCGTCTCCATCGCGCGGGCCTCGTGGTCGATCCCGCCGTAGTCGCCGAGGTCGACGTAGGCCGGGACGACCGGGCTGCCGCGTTTCATCATCTCGTAGGCCGCGACCGGCGAGTCGATCCCGCCGCTGACAAGCGCGATGACCGGCTCCTGCGAGCCGAGCGGGAGTCCACCCGGTCCGTCGACCTGCTCGAGATAGACGAAGGCCACGTCCTCGCGCACCTCGACGCCGAAGGTGAGGTCGGGCTCGTCGAGGTCGACTTCGGGATCGAACTCGTCCTCGACGGCCTCCCAGATCGCCGTGCCTGCCTCGCGGGCCAGGTCCTCGCTGTCGTAGGGCAGACTCTTGTCCGATCGGCGGGCGTCGACCGCGAAGGTCCCGCCGTCGTAGTGCTCGCGGGCCGTTTCCTCGACAGCCTCGAGAATGCGCGCTTTCTCCGTGCTGACGGTCAGGGCGGGGCTCGCGGAAACGACGCCGAAGGTGTCCGTCGCGGCGTCGGTCGCGGCCTCGACGGCGTCCTCGCTCGTGTGGATCAGCGGGCGGTTCCACCGGCGCTCGACCTCGCCGGGAATCGACCGGTCCGCCAGCAGGGCCTCCGCGTTCTCCGCGAGGAGGTCCTCCATGTACCGCTTGACCGTGTTGCTCTTTGTGTTGAGGTCCCCGTGACGGACGAGGACGGTGTCGGCTCCCGGAGGGTGCATGGGCTGTGATAGACGGTCGCGGCTATAAGGGGGTTACGAGGGGCGTCTCCGCCTCGAGCGGTCGCGGGTCGCGTCTCAGACGATCGATTCCTCGACCGTCGGACTCAGACTGCCGGTATAGGAGTAGATGCCGGCGACGAGAACGGCTCCAGCCACTAGCGGAATGACCGCGCTGAGCGCGTACAGCGCGTCGTAGCCGACCGCGTTGGCGAAGGGCAGCGATATCAGCGGGCCGATGCCGCCACCGACGTCGCCGAAGATATTGTTCGTCCCCATCGCCCTGCCCATCCGATCCTCGGGCGTGAGGTCCGCGAGCAGGGCCGTCAGCGGACCGCCGACGCCGCCCTGTCCTGCGCCGATCAGTGCACACGCGAAGACGACGGCTCCGAACGAGGGCGCGACCGTGAGCACGACGAAGCCGGCACAACTGATCGTCAGAAAGGCGATCAGGACGGGCATGCGAGCGCCGACCGAATCGCTGATCTTGCCCCCCGAGATGGTGAAGACCGCTCCCGAGAGGGCCGACACTGCCATCAACAGCCCGGACGTCCCCTGTTCGCCGTAGTCGATGCCGTAGCCCGCGACCTCGAGCGAGAGCGTCAGCGACTCGACCTCGAGGTAGAGGACGAGCGTCGAGAAGAGGACGCCGATATAGGCGAAGTAGAGCCCGAAGTTGACCAGGCCGACGGTGAGCGCGGGCAGGGTCGTCTCGAGGTCCCAGGGACTGATCGACGAACCGGGGGTCTCGACGTGGGTCTCGGGGACGATGAAGAAGGCGATGACGCTCGCGAGGCCGGCGAAGGAGGCCGCGAGGACGAACGCCGTCGCGTTGCTGTACACCTCGCTGACGATCCCGCCGAGCACCATGCCGGCGGGGAAGCCGAACGTGATCCCAGCCCGGACGATGCCCATGCTCGTCCCCCGCGAGCTGGCCTCGCTGACGTCGGCAGTGATCGTGTACGCCGTCGCGAACACGAGCGCGCTGCCGATCCCCCACGTGACCCGCGCGAGAATGAACCAGACCTCCGGCATCGCAGAGCGGATCGCGATCACGTAGCCGACCGTCGCGAGGCCCTCGATCGCCAGCCCGACGACGAACGGTTTCCGGGTGCCGATCCGGTCGACGAGCACCCCCGCCGGCCCGTTCGCCACCAGCCGCGTCCAGCGGTTGGCCGAGAGGATGACCCCGACCATGAACGCCGAGATCCCCAGTACTTCGCCGAGGTTCGGCAGGATCGGAAAGACGACGCCACCGCCGAAGCCGACGAAGAAGGTACTCGCGACGACGGCGTAGACGACGGGACGTGCGTTCGATCGCTCGCTCGAGTCGGCCATGCGAAGTCACTGCGGGTTTCGATTCGTAACGCCGTACACCGGGCCAGTCCTTGACTATTCCGACGGCAGACGCGGATGCCGGTTTCGGCTCACCGCGATGAACGACTCGACCGGCACGAGAAAGTCCGCTGGCCGCTCAGAACGTCGAGAGTTCGCCGTCGATCACGCTTCGTGTGATCTCGGTCACGTCCGCGAGTTCGTCGTCGACGATCGCCTCGACCTCGTCATCGACGTCCGACACTGCGATGCCCTCGTCGGTGACGACCTGCACGTCGGCGACGTGGGGCTGATCGATCGGCCGGCCGATCTGGGAGAGGAGGCGGACGCGAAGGTCGCGGATGCCGTCGACCTCGCCGACGACCTCCTCGGCGATCTCCGTCGAGAGCAGGTTGTAGATCTTCCCGATGTGGTTGACCGGATTCTTGCCGCTCGTCGCTTCCATCGACATCGAGCGGTTGGGCGTGATGAGTCCGTTCGCGCGGTTCCCGCGGCCGACGGAGCCGTCGTCGCCCTGCTCGGCGGAGGTCCCCGTCACCGTGAGATAGATCGAGCCCTCGTCGTAGTCGTCGGCCGTGTTGACGTGAACGTCGACCTCGCGATCGGTGTGCTCGCGCGCGACGTCATCGACGAACTCGCGGACGGACTCGACGGCCTCGACGTAGCCGTCCATATTCGGGATATACTCGTCGACCATCGCCGCCGCGACGGTGACGTCGATCTCGTTGCCCTCGCGCTTGCCCATGATCTTCACGTCCGGGCCGAGTGCTGGGTTCTCCTCGGCGTACTCCCCGTTCAGTCGCCGCTCGGCCTCGAGAACGATCTGCTCGGTCTCGGTCAGCGGCGCGTGGCCGACGCCGAAGCTCGTGTCGTTGGCCATCGGGACGCTCACTTCGTCTTCCCCGAAGACTTCCTGCAGATCGCCACTGCCCTCGCCGAGCTTGACGTCGACGACGATGTCCTCGCCGACGGTCAGCTGCGGGATGTTCTCCTCGAGGTACTCCCGCGCCGCTCGCAGGGCGATGGTCTCGGCGGGGATGGTCTGGCCCTCGTAGTGTTTGGTCGCGCGGCCGACGATCAGCAGATAGATGGGGTCGATGACTTCGCCGCCGCCGAAGGCGGGTGCCGCCTCGCCGGCGACGAGTTGCGTTTCGTCGGTGTTGAAGTGGAGGACCTCGCCGACGCGATCCAAGTACTCGCGTGCGAGCGCCCCGGCGACGCTCTCGGCGATCCCGTCACAGATGGAGTCGGGGTGTCCGATCCCCTTTCGTTCGACGATTTCGACCTCCTGATCCTCGACCGCTTGCCGATCGATAGACTCGATTCGGATGTTCCGCTCACTCATTGGCGGAACTTGTCGGAGCGAGTTCGTATAACTTGCGGAAACAGACACGGGTCAGAAAATTCCCGTGGGTTATGCCGCCGGGCGATGTAGGTTATGCCGCTGGGAGGGGGCAGCCGATCAGGACTCGAGCAACAATCCGAGATACGAGGTCCTAAGCTGGTCGTCCGGGTCGAGGTGCAGTCGCTCGAGGACGTCGTACGCCCCCTCTCGAGCCGCCTCAAGGGCCGCCTTGTCCTCGACGTCGGTCTCGACTTCGACGTACTCGCCGACGTCGTCGACCGAATCGAGGGTGACGGTGTACCCGTCGAGTGCGAACCGTTCGCGCTCCTTGCGGACCGTCGCGGCGGCCTCGAAGCCGAGGTTCGTCAGGATCGCGTCCGTCTTGTCGTGATCCGCGACGGCGGTCTCGACCTCCTCGCGGGTCTTGGACTCGTCGTCGACGAGCGGCCCCTTGTAGGTGACGCGGGTCTCGTCGGCCCCGTCCTCGGGCCGCTCCGAGCGGATCCGCAACGCCTCGTCGGTTTCGGCGAACTCGCGGTGGGGCGCGTCGTAGTAGGTGTCGACCTGCACGACGGTTCCCAGGGGCCGGGCTTCGAGTGCGTCGAGGCGTTCGCGGACGGCCGCGAGATCGGCGGGGACCTTCACTTCGACCTCGTACATGCCCGGGGGGACGGCCGGCGGTCGTAAGTATCGGTCGCTCTCGCACGAAAACGTCGTACTTAAATGTCGACGGCGGGACGTACAACGTATGACTGAGGATCAAGAGGCCGAGCTCGAGGAGCAGGCCGATGACGTCGACGAAGAAGTCGCCGAAGACGCCGACGGACTGCAGGAAGGCGACTTCGTCGAACTCGAATACACGGCGTACACCACCGAGGACGAACAGCTGGTCGACACGACCGACCCCGAAGTCGCCGAGGACGAGGGCGTCGATCAAGAGGGCCAGGAGTTCAAGCCGCGAACGATCGTGGTCGGCGAGGGCCACATCTTCGAGGCCGTCGAGAACGACATCATCGGCGCCGAGCCCGGTGACTCCGGTACCGTGACCGTCCCCGCCGAGGACGCCTTCGGCGAGTACGATCCGGACGACGTCCAGACCGTCAGCGCCGAGAAGATCGACGAGGACGACCGCTACCCCGGTGCGAACGTCACGATCGAGGGCGAGCAGGGCTACATTAGCACGATCATCGGCGGCCGCGCCCGCGTCGACTTCAACCACCCGCTCGCCGGTGAAGACGTCGAATACGAGTACACGATCGCCGACGAGGTCGACGACCGCGAGCAGCAGGCCGCCGGTCTCTTCGAGATGTACCTCGGGATGGAGCCCGAACTCTGGATCGAGACGGACGAGGTCGAGGAGGAGGTTCCCGTCGAACCCGACGAGGACGACGAGGACGCAGAGCCCGAGTTCGAGACGGAGACCGTCGAGAAGGAGACGCTCTACCTCGAGGCCACGCCCCAGATGACCATGAACCAGCAGTGGATGATGGGCAAACAGCAGATCGGACAGGACATCATCGACAAGATCGGCGTCGACCGCGTCATCGTCCAGGAAGTCATCGACGGCATGGGCGGCATGGGCATGGGCGGTATGATGGGCGGCATGGGCGGCGGAATGGGCGGCGGCGACATCGAGGAGGCCCTCGAGGATGCCGACGTCGATGCCGACGAGATCGTCGAAGAACTCGAAGGCGCAGAGGAATAAGTACCGTCGCGATCGCCGGCCGTTTTCGACTCGCTGACGACGACCACGAACGTGCGTGGCTCGACTTTTTCGCGGACGGGACCGTAGGCTCGAGCGGCGACGATGGTCGGTTCGATGAGCGACGGCCCGGGGCCGGAGTCGGACACTGAGACCGGCAGGCTCGAACAGTGGCTCCTCCTCGACGGGAATCGGTTCGTAATCGCTGCCGTTCTCGCGGCCGCCTTCGGGATCGTGTATCTCGTGCTCTCGGTCAACGGCGTCGCCCCGATCGCGGACGCACAGCCGCTGTTCTACGCGTTCAGTGGACTGATCTCGGGAAACTTCACGCTGATCACGGTCGTCGTCTCGATCAATCAGCTGCTGCTCTCACAGGAGTTGCAGTCACCGGGCGAACTCGAGTCGGAGATCGAGGAGACCGTCGACTACCGCGAGGAGGTCGAAGCGGTATCGAACCGGACCGCACCGGCGGAGCCGTCGGGCTTTCTCCGGCTCGTCGTCGAGAGCGCGCGCCGAGACGCCCAGCGACTCGGCGGCACCACCGCCGGATCGCTGCCCCCGGACGCCCGCGACGAGATCGACGAGATCGTCACGGAGCTCACCGACGAGTTCGATCGGATCGACGGGCTCGTCGAGGAGTCCGACGCCGGTATCTTCAACACGCTCTCGACGACGCTCGAGACGAACTTCGCCAACGAGATACAGCGCCTCGAGGAGTGTCGTCGGGAGTACGGGGCGGACATCCCCGGAGACACGGACGCGGCGATCGACGATCTGCTCGATCGGCTACGGGAGATGGACATCGCTCGGCAGTACTTCAAATCGGTCTACCTGCAGGTCGAACTCTCTCGACTCTCGCGGTATCTGTTCTACACCGGGGTTCCAGCGGTCGGCACCGCGATCGCCGCGCTGTTCGTGATGACCGTGGCGTCGGGGCCGCCGTTCGGACGACTCGTCCGTGCGGTCGTCTTTCCGGTAGCCGTCGCGGTCGGCGTGTGCCCGCTTACGGTGCTCTTCTCGTTTATCCTTCGGACGGCGACGGTCACCGAACGGACCGCCGCGATCACGCCGTTTACGACGCCCGAACAGGAGGTATGATGAGAGCAGTATACGTGTCTGATGGAACCAGTATGACGTTGACGGAACCAGCATGGACGGGTCGGCGTCGGCACTCACGCGATGTCGCGGCTCGTGTCGATCGCGACTTCCTCCGTGAGCTCGAGTTTGATCGCGTCGGTCGGCTGACTGCCGCCGCGGAACTTGGGAATCGTCAGATGGCTCTCGAGTTCAGAGCCGGCGATCTTGGTTCGGAGATCGAAGACGGCGTCGGCGGCGTGGACGGTCCGCGCTCGGTTCGCAGGTTTGGTCTCGCCTTTCAGGCAGTGTAACACGGCGATCCCCCCCGTCTCGAGCATCTTGGTCTTGAGTTCGTTGAGAAAAGTGACGTACTCGCCGGTGTCACACCGCTCTAAGACGTCCATCGTGTCGATGATGAGGTTGGCCCCGTCGGGGAGGGCCCCGATGAGCCGGGTCGCCTCCTCGAGCGGTGTCTCGCTGGCGACGTGTCTGACTGTCGGGTTGCCGACCGAGGACGGTGAGGCCTCGATGGCGTGGCGGACGGCGTCGTCGGAGCGTTCCGTCGAGAGGTATAACGTCCCGCGGGCAGCCGTGAGTTCGTAGAGGAGGAGTTCGGATTGGCTGGCCGGGTCGGCGGTGTACGCGACGATACACCCCGGTGGGAGCCCACCGTCGAGCTTCCGATCGAGCACGTCGATTCCAGTGTCGAGCCGGCCGACCATACAGTTGTTCTCAATTGCTGCAGTGTCTGTATAACTCTTTGCCTTATATTTTCGTTCCCTGACAGTCAGGGATCGGCGACCGCCTCGTCCGAGCGCGCTCGGACGGCGAGAGTTCTCGCATCGAATGGAGAGATTCAAGGGGCACGCCACAGCCTACACGAACGAATGCGCCACGATCACCTCATCACGAGCAAACAACTCTCTCGGGGGGACATCGAGACCGTTCTCGACTACGCGGCCGAGATCGACGCCGATCCGTCGGCCGTCGCCGACCGCCACGCCGGCACCCTGCTCGGACTGCTCTTCTTCGAACCGAGTACGCGGACGAAGATGAGCTTCGAGACCGCGATGAAACGACTCGGCGGCGACGTCGTCGACATGGGTCCGGTCGAATCCTCGAGCGTGAAGAAGGGAGAGACGCTCGCCGACACCGTCCGCGTCATCGAGGGCTATGCCGACGCACTCGTCCTGCGCCATCCCAAACAGGGCGCGGCGACGATGGCCAGCGAGTTCGTCGACGTCCCGCTGTTGAACGCGGGGGACGGCGCAGGCCATCACCCGACCCAGACGATGCTCGATCTCTACACGATCCGAGAGAATGCCGGCCTCGATGACCTGACTATCGGTATCATGGGCGACCTGAAGTACGGCCGAACCGTCCACTCGCTGGCCCACGCGCTGACGAACTTCGATACCCAACAGCACTTCATCAGCCCTGAGAGCCTCCAACTCCCGCGAGAGGTCGTTTACGACCTCCACCAGCGACAGAACGGGACAGGGATCAAGGAACACGACGCGCTCGAGGACGTCCTGCCCTCGCTCGACGTCCTCTACGTCACGCGGATCCAGCGCGAGCGGTTCCCCGACGAGAACGAGTACCAGAAAATTGCCGGCGAGTACCAGATCGACGCCGACACGCTCGCGGCCGCGAGCGACGATCTGACGGTGATGCACCCGCTGCCCCGCGTCGACGAGATCGCGCCCGAGATCGACGATACCGACTACGCGGCGTACTTCGAACAGGCGCACAACGGCGTTCCGGTCCGGATGGCGCTGCTCGACCTCCTCTTGAGCGAGGACGAGTCCATCGGAGGTGAGGACGATGAGTAGCGATCACGATCACCACGACGGCAACGACGACCACGAGCTGCGGGTGAGCAAGATCCGCGACGGCACCGTCATCGATCACGTCCACGGCGGGCAGGCGCTGAACGTCCTCGCGATTCTGGGCATCGACGGGACCAAGGGCGAGGAGGTCTCCGTCGGGATGAACGTCCCCTCCGATCGGCTCGCTCGCAAGGACATCGTCAAGGTCGAAGGCCGGGAGCTGAGCCAGGACGAGGTCGACGTCCTCTCCCTGATCGCGCCCGACGCGACGATCAACATCGTCCGGGACTACGACGTCGTCGAGAAACACCGCGTCGAACGTCCCAACGTCGTCGAGGGCGTGCTCTCCTGTCCCAACGCCGGCTGTATCACGACCGGCGACGAGCCCGTCACCTCGCGGTTTTCGGTGCTCGAGGACGGCGTTCGGTGTTCGTACTGCGAGACGATCGTTCGCGACGAGATCGCGTCGCTGATCGACACCTGAAGGCGAGTCGATGCGGTGGTCGGCACGATTTTCTCGCTGAGATTACTATCCAGAATACCTAAGTATTTGCCGGCCGATTCTTCGGACGTACATGTCACGTACCGTCAAGATTGCGCTCGCCCTGTTCGTCATCGCCGTCCTCTACAAGGTCGCGTTTAGCGGCTCGTCGGACGTCGAAGTCGACTACGAACCGACCGAAGAATAGCGCCCGATTCCGAACGGCTTACGGGGACGGCGGCGTACACTGAGCTATGTACGGCGTCGTCACCCGGAACGCCGAGGAAGTACGGTGGCCGGAGTTCGACCGCGGCTTCTACGAAGTCAAGGACGTGACCGGCCGGTCCGCCGAACCGATCGCCGACGGGGTGAACATGGTCTCCTGTTTCGGCGACAACGCCGCCGCCGACGCCGACCCGTCGCTGATTCCCGTCGACGACATGGGACGGCCGGCCGACCGTGAACGGTCCTACTTCGACTGGGCCTACATCTGTCCCTCCCGCGAGGACTATCGACAGGGGCTGCTCGACGTCATCGACGACTGCGTTGCCGAAAACGAGGACGTCCGCCTCGACGATATCGGCTTCCCTCGCGCGGAGTACTGTCGCTGCGGCGTCTGCGAGCAGGCGTTCGAAGCGAGCGAGTACGACGAGCGCATGGCGTGGCGGGCGAGCGTCATCACCGATTTCGTCGCGGAGGCGGTCGAGCACATCCCCGGGACGGTCTACATGACGCTCTATCCCGACCCCTACCCGGGCCATCTCTACGAGCGCGCCGGCATCGATCTCGAGGCGATCGCGGAGTACGTCGACGAGTTCGTCGTCCCGCTGTACGACACGGCCTATGGGACGACCTACTGGCTCGAGACGATCGCGAAGGGGTTCGAGAGCGCGCTCGAGACGCCGTTTAATATCGAGTTGTACGCTGTAAACATTGACGTCGACAACCTGATCCACGCGACCGAGGTCGCCGAGGAGTACGCCGAGGGGGTCTTCTTCGGCTACGAGGCGAGCAAGGGGCGCGCGGCCCTGCGCCGGATGCAGGCCGACGAGCGCGAGGGCGTGACGCACGGCGAGCCGGGTGGCGATTCGGAGTCCTGACGGGGCGGTATACCGACGCGGCTCGCGGGGTTCGATCCCGCCGTTCGTAAGAGACTATTACGTACCAGTATAGCGCGCTTATCCCTGAACACCGCGACATGACGCGGTAGTTATCGCCGCGCCGGACGCCCGGTCTGGAGCCGGTCGTTCACGAGTGATTGGGCCGCGCGACCGACTGGAACCGACGACGCCCTTTATTTGCGTCTCGGTTGCCTGCAGTCGTGACCGAGGATCGACGACCGCGGATCCTCAGGTGATGATTATGAGAGAGCAACAGACCCAGCAGTCCACCGAGACGAACACGGAGCAGATGGCGGAGTCCACGATGAATCAGAGCCGGCAGGCCATGGAACAGCTGATCGACCTCCAGCGGAACGTGGCTCGGATGACACTGAGCGCGCTCGAGTGGCAGGAGACCGCTCAGCAACAGGGCCTCGAGATGACGAAATCGATGCTCGAGAACGTGCCGGGCCCGCAGTTCACGGAGTCGATGATGCGGAGCTATCTGCAGGGGATGGAAGCCGTCATGCCGGAGATAGAACAGGTGATGGAACGAGGCATGCAGGCCGCTACCCAGCCGCAGATGGCCCAGATGGAGCAGATGGGGGACCAGATGCAGGGGATGGGAGACCAGATGCAAGGGATGGGAACCCGAAACCAGATGACCGGTCAGGGCCGGATGACCGAGCAGGGAATGAGCCAGCGCGGGACGAGCGGCGGGATGGAGGGCCAACAGATGGGCGGCCAGCGAACCGGGAGTCAACAGATGGGCGGCCCGATGCGAAGTCAGCAAGGAATGAGCCGACAGGGGATGACCGGCCAGCGAACCGAGCAACAACAGACCGGTGGAGAGATGCGGTCACAACAGGGAATGGGCGGCCAGCCGCAAATGCAGACACGGGCTCAGATGGGGGGACAGCAGGGCCAGAGCGGTCGCTCGCAGTCCAACCAGTATCCACAGACCGGCGAGTGGGTTACGCCACAGGAGTACGGCGGCGAATCGACCAGTGCGTCGGGCTCCCAACAACGGCCGATGACGGCATCGCCCACCCACTCGAGCGGAGCCGAGTCCGGGCAGTTCGGCGGCCAGTCACAGGGGGGCGGCCCTGACCGATCGCAGCGGGGATCCGAAGGAGGTCCCGCATCCGGACGGGACCAGTTCGAGCAGGGGCACCAGGGGGAACGGCAGTCCCAGTCACAGGGGTCACAGCCGCGAACTGGGGCGCGACAAGGTCCCGGACAGCACGGCAGTCAGCCCCAAAGTGACCGGGCTCGGCGCGGGAGGGCGTACGACCAGCCGACGCAGCGCCAGCAGTCGTCCCCGGAACGGACCGAACAGGGCCGCTTGCGAGACCAGTACTCACAGCGGATCGACACCGACCGCCGCGAGGGCGGAGAGCGGGGACGACAACGACGCGGCGACCAGTCGACCATGCGCGACCGACCCGATCCGCGGTCGGATGCGGACACCGGCCGCGATCAGGACCGCGATGAAATGAACCGGTCTCCCGAGCGACGGGCGATGGAGGAAACGGACGTGACGTCGGAGCAACCCCAGCGGCCGACCGAGGAGAGTCGCGGCAACGAGGAGCGAGGCTCGAACCAGGAGTAAGCCGCGGTCCCACGCGCTTCGTCTCTCGACTTCCCGCTCGAGGTCCGTCCTGCCACCGATCACGGTGGTTCGAGCGGCGGTCAGCGTCGCCGAAACAAAAACGGAATTCGGGATGGGGGTCGCGACCGTCGGCTGGTGGGGTCGGAAGAACCGAAATTATCGCGTATTGTCGTCGTCGCCGATGAGGTCGTCGTCGTCATCGTCGCTCATCAGGCCGTCATCGTCGTTGTCGTCACCCATTAGGCCGTCATCGTCATTGTCGTCGCCGATTAAGCCGTCGTCGTCGTTGTCGTCGCCGATCAAGCCGTCGTCATCGTTCGTTCCCCGCCTATCGTTGTCGTCGCCCATCAGGCCGTCGTCATCGTCGTCTCCGATGAGTTGATCGTCGTCATCGTCGCGGATCACGCCCTCGTCGTCCCGGCCGCTGATATCGTCTTCGTTCCGGTCGATCCCGCGGTTCTCGGTTCCGGTTCCTGCTCCAGTCCCGGTTCCAGTGTCAGTCATTCCGGTATCGCTACCCGCACCTGCACCGCCACCGGTCGCTCCCGTATTGCGACCGGAGAGGTCGCTCTCGAGGTGGATTTCGTCGTCAGTTACGCGACTGACTGCCTCCTCCTGGAGCGGATATGTGCTCTCGCCGCTATCGCTCCAACCGAGCGTCGCTTTGATCGAGTCAGTGATTCCCGGATCCGGTTCGACGTGGGCCGTGCCGTGTTCGACGTCGGCGACCATTCCGACCTCGTCACCATTGGCGTTGACGACGCGCTTGCCGACATCGTCGTCGGTAAACTGTGGGGACATTGCACTCTAATTAACGGTCGATTCGCGCAAGGCCGTGGTGCTTGCGGGTGCTTGCGAACGTGTCTGATCGAGTGACGGATCGAGAAACGAACCGAGCGACGAACGCGAGGGGGTTACTCGAACTCGGGGTCTCGATCCTCGAGGAAGGCGGCGACGCCCTCCTCGTGGGCGTCGGACGTCCGAGCCTGTGCCTGGAGCAGGTTCTCGTAATCCAGCGCCTCGTCCCAGGAGCGACCCAGGTTCTCGTTCATGGCCCGTTTCATCATCCCGATCGTGGCCGTGGGGCCGTCGGCGAGTCGCTCGACGGTCTCGGCGACGCGGTCGTCGAGTTCCGCCGCGGGGACCGCCTCGTTGACCAGTTCGAGGTCGGCCGCCCGCTCGGCGTCGAAGAACTCGCCGGTGAAAGCCAACCGTTTCGCGGCCCGCAGCCCGACGATGTGGGGAAGCATGACGGTCCCGCCGGTGTCAGGGATCAGCCCGACCCTGACGAACGCACAGGAAAACGTCGCGTCGGCGGCGGCGTAGGCGATATCGGCGAGCGCGACGAGCGAGAGCCCCGCGCCGATGGCGTCGCCGTTGACCTTCGCGACGATCGGTACTGGACACTCGAGCATCGCCTCGACGACGCGACCGAAGGTCTCTGTGACCTCCTCGTAGGCCGCCCGCGACGAGTCGGGAGTCTCGGCCAGCGACTCGAGGTCGCCGCCGGCGCTGAAGGCCGCTCCCCGACCGGTGAGGACGATCACGTCGTTCTCCTCGGGAGTGGTGGCTTCGATCGCGTCGGCCAGTTCGTCGGCCGTCTCCGTCGTCATCGCGTTGAGCGCGTCCGGCCGATCGAACGTCAGCCGGAGAACGCCGTCGTCGCTGTCGATCTCCATGTCGCAAGCGTCGGACGCCCGGCTCTTAACTCTTCGAGCACCGTCCCGTCTCCGCGAGCCCGTTCCGTCTTCGCGAGCCTCGTTCCGCCTCCGACGGCGTCGCCACTGTCCGAGGTCGGGCGGTCGGCGAAAAGCATCGAGTCAGGCCGTCAGGCTGATCTCCGGATGCTCGACTGACTCAGTTCGTCGGCATCGGCGGTGCGGCGGTGTTCTCTTCGGTCACGTTGAGTTCGGAGGTGACCAGCGCGCGGTAGGCTCGGCGGAGGCGTTCGGAGAGCGCTTGATGGGAGATGCCCAGTTCCTCGGAGAGCTCCTGCATCGAGACTTCGCGGGGGATCTCGAAGTAGCCGTGATCGATCGCCGCGACCAGCGTCTCATACTGGCGGGTCGTCAGCCCGCACTGGGAGTGGGTCTCTTCGGCGAGATCGAAGAGGCGGACGATCGTCGGCGTCACGTCGTTGCCGTCGAGCCGGTCGTACAGCGAACTCACGCTCTCGCGGTTGACGACGCGGATGCTGAGCAGCCACGTGCCGTTCGACGCCGAGGCGCTCAGTACCGTCCCGTTCTCTTCGAGAATGATCTCGAACGGGTCGACCGTGTCGGGCTCGAACTCGATGTCGTAGAGCCAGCGGTCCTCGTCGCTGCTGATCTGGGAGTAGTTGCCGATCGCCGAGGCCTCGTCGAGCGCCGATTCGATCTCCGGTTGGGAGGGGCCCGACAGCCAGAGTCCGTGGCCGCTCGAGGCGATCACCCGCTCCATTTCACACGTCAGCGAGGGGACGGCCTCGAACAGCTCGCCGGTACCGGTTCCGTCGGCCGGAATCTCGATGTCTGCGATGGATGTCATGAGTCTCACCCGTGGATAGAACGACGACATCCATAACCCCACTTCCAAACCACTTAGAGGCGGTTAGAGCGAATTACACGCGATCTGATCGGTTCGAGAGCCAGCGTCTCGACAGCGCCGCGAACGCGGCAGTTCAGCGACGGCGAGGGGTGCCGACCAGCAACTGGACGGCGACGACGACGATCACGGCGACGGCGAGCAGGGCGAGCGCGACCGGTACGATGGCGTCGATTCCGCGGGCGATGAACGAGACGCGGATCTGGGTCGGCATGGTCCGCGGCGTGTACGCGACCATCATCGTCGCGCCGAACTCGCCGATCGCCCGGACGAACGTCAGGACGATCCCCGCAGCGATGGCGTTTCGCGCGAGCGGCAGCGAGACCAGCCGTACCGTCCGGAGTCGACCGTACCCCATCGTCCGCGCGGCCTCCTCGAGGCGGGGATCGACGCCGTCGAAGCCCGCGCGGGCGGTGACGACGAGAAACGGCGCGGCGACGAACGTCTGGGCGAGGACGACGCCGGCGCGACTGTCCGTCAGTGGCACTCCGAGCGCGGCGGCGGCCGCGCCGATCGGCGTGTATCGGCCGACGACGGTCAGCAGCATCACGCCGCCGACGATCGGGGGGACGACGAGCGGGAGCAAGACGAGGGCTTCGACCAGGCGCTTGCCGCGAAACGAGGCCCGCGAGAGGACGTACGCCAGCGGCACGCCGAAGACGGTCGCGATGGTCGTCGAAATCGGGGCCGTGACCAGCGAGGTCCAGATCGCGTCCCGGACCGTCGGATCCGCGAGCCCGGCGACGACGTCGACGTCCCGCATTCGGGACAGAAAGACCGCGAACGGGACGACGAAGTAGGCGAGCAACACCGCACCGAGCAGCGCCGGCACGGCGAGTCCGTCCGGGAGCCACTCACGACCCGCGTCGAACCGAGCGATATCCGTATCGGCCTCGGGCGAACCTGCCTCCCGTCCTGACCCACCGTTCCGACTCCGTTCGACGCGGCTCACGGCTCGATCGCCTCCGGTGGCTCCCCGTGAAATCGGGGCAGCGAATCGTCGACGCGCAGGCCGTGCTCGGCGAGCAGCGCGTCGTTTTCGAGCAGGAAGGAGACGAACGCCCGGCCCGCGTCGGGGGTGTCCGCGTCGGTTCGAACCGTCGCGTTGTAGACGACTGGCGATCCCTCGACCGTGTGGCCGCTGTCAGTGGTGTAGCTCGCCCGCGCATACCGGTCGGCGAACGCCGGATCGCCGAAGTTGTAGGCGTCGTCCAGCCGTCGGACGCCGACGTCGCGCTCGGCCGCCATGTTGCCGTAGGCGACCGCACAGGCCCGGTTGCCGTTCTCGAGGCCGGCGAGCAGTTGGGGTTCGTCGGGGACCGTCGCGACTCTCTCGGCCATCGCGTCGCGAAAGCCCTCGAGGCCGTGTTCTCGCTCGGCGAGTTCGAAGAGGAGGAGCGCACGGTAGCCCAGCGGATCGAGGTCCGGATCGCTGATCGCGATCGCGTCCTCGTCGGCGTCCGCGAAGACCTCGTACCACGGCTCGCCGGCCGCGAGCCGTTCGCCGAGGGCCGTCTCGGGCGCGTAGGCGATCACGACCTCGTTGGCCGCGAACTCGGCGTCCCAGTCGGTGTGAGCGGGATAGAGTCGGTCCCGAAGGAGTTCGGCGTCGGCACCGATCACGACGTCCGGATACTTCGTCCCGTCCTCAACTAGTCGCAACACGGCGTTGGTCCCGTAGTACTCGCCAGCGTACTGCAGCCCCGTCTCGGATTCGAACGCCGGGCCGACACCGTTCTCGAGGGCGACGGCCAGACTGCCCGCGGCGAGCACGCGAACGCCGGCAGTACCGCCGAGACAGCCCGCGGTCCCGACCAGCCCCGCAGCGAGCCCGCCCGTTGTGGCGAGGACGTGTCGGCGGCTCCCCGAGACGGATCCGGTGCAGCCGTCGCGACTGTGCATACGTCCCGTTGGATCTCCGGCATAAATACAACTGGTTTCGGTTCCTATATTGTGGGAAAACAACCGAAAGTGGTTACGCTCGCCGATCGTCGTCGCACGAAATCGACGCTCAGCTATCGCCGCCACCGGCCGTTTAATCGACTCAGGCGTCAGGGTCCGGGTCCGAGTCCGGATCCGGTCCGTCAGTCGACCGGTCATCGGTCGGTCGCTCGAGCCCCTCGAGCGAGCGGATCGTTTCGACGAGGTCGTCGATCGAGTCCTCGCCGCGTCCGATGACGGGGCCGCTGACCGCGGAGGAGTCTCGATCTCCGACGAGGATCGTCGGCAGCGGCGACTCGGCGAACCCTTCGACCAGGACGGTGTCGTACCCGCGTCGGGCGAGGCGCTCGAGGGTGCTCGCGAGCGCCCGAACCTCGGGGTCGTCGGACTCGAGGAGCGACTCGTCGCCGTCGGGCCCGGGCGGGTCGCGCTTTCCGCGCGTCGTGATGTCGAATGTGAGTTCGGGCGTCACGCCGACGACCGTCTCGGCACCCGCGGTCCGGTGGCGGTGAGTGTCGGTCCCCGGCGTATCGATCTCGACGTCGTGATGAATCGACTTGACGGTCGCGACGCGGCCGTCCGCGGCCAGCCGGTCGACCAGCGCCTCGACGAGCGACGTCTTGCCCGCGTCGCTCGGTCCCGCCAGACAGACGACCCGTAGCCTCGAGTCCTGACTCATACGTGTGCATCGTCGGTTGTCGGTTCGCGGGGAAGACCCGTTCGGATGGCATGTCGCGGCGTTCCGATCGCGGCACGCCGCGTCGCCGATTCCGGTCGATTACGGTCCGCCACTACCGCGCGACGGCCATCACCCACTCGTCGGGGGCCCGCCTGTAGACCTCGTATTCCTCGAAGGCGTCGCCGGGCGCGCCCTCCCGATCGACCGCCGAGACAATTTCGTTCGCGAGCGGCGACGGGTCGTGGTCGTTGATCAGGTAGAACGTCTCGCCGGGCTCGGTCGCGCGGAACTCCTCGGTGGCCTGCTCGTGGCGGATCGGCTTCGGCAGCCCGCGCAGGTCGAGCGCGTGGTCGGGCACCGAGCGGTCGCCGATCGACTCGAGCCGCTCGCGGACGGCCGCTGCCAGCTCGAGCGTTTCCGGCGGCACGCCGTCGCCGAAGTCCCGGACCCGCTCGTCGAAGGGGAGTTCGCACAGCACCGGTTGGTCGAGTTCGGCCTCGACGTCCGCGTCCGGAAAGAGGTCGTGTTCGCGGCCGCACTCGCAGGTGAAGCCGCGCATGTTGACGACCGTCCCCAGCAGCGGGACGCCGTTCTCCTCGAACAGCGTGGCGCTGCGGGCCGTGTCGTCGACGCTCGTCGGGTGGGGCGTACTGACCAGCACCGCGCCGTCGATCGGCAGCGACTGCAGCGCCGTCAGGACGATGTCGCCGGTCCCCGGCGGCAGGTCGATCACGAGCGTATCGAGGTCGCCCCATGCGGTGTCCTCGAACAGTTCGCTGACGGCCTCGTGGGCCATCGCGCCCCGCCAGGCCAGCGGCTCGTCGTTCGCGATGAGCCCGACGCTCATCGCGGTGAGATCGCCAGTATCGATCGGCTCGGCGTCGCCCTCCGCGTTGGCCGAGACCGGTCCCTCGAGGTCCAGCAGTTCGGGCACGTTCGGTCCGTAGAGGTCGGCGTCGAAGATGCCGACGTCGCGGTCGGAATCGGCGGCCAGCGCGCGGGCGAGTTGCGTCGAGACCGTCGTCTTCCCGACGCCGCCCTTGGCGCTGGCGACGGCGATCACGGTGTCGACGCCCGCCGGGCCGTCGATGCCGTCGTCCGCGGCCGTCTCGGGCGTCTCGCTCTCGACCGTCGCCCGTTCGACGCCGGGGGTCGAAAGCGCCCGTCGGCGGAGCGCCTCGGTGACGTCCTCCGCCGTCGGCTCGTCGAACCCGGTGAGATCCGCGCCGATCCGCACGGCCCGCTCGTCGACCGAGACGTCGGTCACCAGCCCGGACTCGAGTACGCTACTCCCCAGATCGGGGTCGTCGACGGCGTGCAGGCCGTCTCGAACGCGCTCTCCGAGGTCGTCGGTCGGGACGTCGTCGGGAACGATATCGTGTTTCGCCATGTTACCAGGCCTCGAATTCGTCGGCGTCTTCGTCGGGTTCGCGCTCGGTCATCAGCGTCCCGCCGTAGGGGCGGAAGTCGAGGTCGTACGCGTTGGCGACCGAGTCCAATTCGTCTTCGCGTTCGGCGATCACCGCGGTGTCGAACTCGAAGGCCTCGACGGCGGCGACCAGTTCCTCGTCGCTCACGCGTCCCTCGGCGTACCCCGCCGCGATTCCGTCGCGGAGGATGTCGGCGTTGCGACGCAGCCGCTTCGCCTCGTCGAACCGCTCGCGCAGGTCGTCGTCGAGACCGCCCCGGTCGAGCGGAATCGCCTCGAGCGACTCGGTGGCCCGCCGATCGAACTCGTCGGCCATCTCCAGCAGTTCGACGACCTGGTCCCGCGCCGAGAGCGACCGCCAGGCGTCGCGGGCGTCGTCGGGGACGACGGCGTCGACGGCTTCGGTCCACTCCGTCGAGCGCTCGACGTCCTCGAACGCCTGCGCGACGAACGCGCCGACGTGGTCGTCCGGAATCGTGACGCCGAGCGACTCCTCGAGGCCCGATCCCGCGGCGCTGCTCTCGGTCGTACAGCCCTCGTCCGGGTCTCGGTCGTGGTTCGCGTGCGATTCGTCCGTCGCGTGTGGCTCGTCCGCGGGTGTGCTGTCGAGTTCGTAGGTCATCGTCGATCACGCTGTCCCTGGGTCAGCCCGTCGATCGAGCCGGCCGGCCCCTGCCGGCGTCCCGGACCGGGACCCTGCCGTTCTCGCTCCCGCCGCGATCCCGGTCCGCCGCCGGGCGCGGCGTCGCCGTCCAGTCCGGCGTCGATCTGCTCGGGGTCGACGCCGCGGGCCGTCGCGAGCGCCCGCTTCGCCGACCGTCGCACGTCGTCGCTGCGGTCGTTCAGGCCGTGGCGCTCGAGGACCTCCTCGGCCCGATCGGTTCCGAGGTCGCCGAGGCTGGTCGCGGCCTTCGCCCGGACGAACGCCTCCGGATCGCGGGCCAGCACCGCGGCGAGGATCCGAACGGTCTCGCCGACGTCGTCGGCGTACTCGCGCAGGTAGTCGGCCGCGTACTCCCGAACGCCGGAGTGGGGGTCTGTCTTGATCCGTTCGATCAGTAGCTCCTGCGACGCTGCGCCCGTTTTCGACAGGGCGATGACGGCGTTGCGCCGCACCCAGCCGCTGTCGTCCTCGAGGGCCGCGCGGAGGGGCTCCTCGGTCCCGGGCGCGGCCCGCGATTGCGCGACGACGGCCTCGGCGCGGACCCACTCGTGATCGTCGGCCAGCGCCGGTCGGATCGCCTCGGCGGCCGCGTCCGCCCCGCTCGAGTCGGCGGCGCTGGCGGCGAGCCCAAGCGCCTCGACGGCGAACTGTCTCACGTCCGCCGAGTCGTCCTCGCGGACCACCTCGGCGAGTCCCGCGATCGTCGCCGGTGTCAGGCCGCCGTCGTCGGCCAGATCGACCAGCCCGAGCGCGCCGCGTCGGCGATCGCGTTCGCGATCGGACTCGAGTCGCGATCGGAGCGTTGCCTCGTCGTCGTCGGGTGCCCGGCCGCGGGCACTTCGGTTGGCGTAGTCGGTCATTCTTTGAGCCTCCAGTAGCTGACGAGCCACGCCGCGACCGTCGCGATGACGAGCGCGGCGGGCCAGTTCGTCGCGGCCCCGGCCAGCCAGAGCGCCGAGTCGGTCGCGCTGGTCGCGGCACCGCCGTCGTCACCGTTCGTCTCGTTGCCGTCACCGCCGTCGTCATCATCTGCCGCGCTGAGCGTCCCGTCGTCGGTGTCGAGGGTGAGGAACTGGTACGACAGCGACTTCTCGCCGTTGGCTTCGTCTGCGTTCCCGTCCCAGACGGCGTACGTGAGATACATCTGCTCGCCGTCCTCGAAGGCGGCGTCGTGTTCGCCGCTGGCCTCGTGCTCGCGCTGGAACACGACCGCCCAGCCGTCGTCGGTCCGCTCGCCGTTCGCCGCGACGGGCTGAGTCTCCGCGTTGGTCAGCGAGCCGTAGCCGGTGGCGTAGTAGTTCTGCCCGTACCGGTTGTAGCTCGACTGCGAGAGCGGGTTTCCGGCCGCCTGTCCCGGCTTCGTCTGATTGTCCGGGTGCGGGTACGAGTACATGTCACCGCCCGGATCGGACTCCGAGTGCTGCCAGCTCGAGCGCCAGTACCAGATGTTGACCGGATCCCCGTTCGCGCCCATGGTGATCGGCGGCTCGCTCCCGCTCCGGAGCATGATCGCCGCGGCGTCGCTGTAGGCGTTGGGCTCGTTGATCTCCGTGTCCGCGGTCGGGTCCTCCCACTCCATGCGGAAGGCGACGTGCGTGTCGTTGGTCACCGCCTGCACCGTCACGTTGTCGACGCTCCCGCCGCCGTACGGGGGCACCATCTGTTGGTTGTCGAGCGCTACCGTTTCGGTCGGCGCGTCCTCCCACGCGGCGGCGTTCGGCTCCGAGGGCACCTCGTTGACGGAGCTCAGCGGCTGCGGGCCGACGGTGAGGACGGTGACCACTGCGACTTGGAGCATCATCATCAGGCACAGCACGATCGCGGCCAGCTGCGTCGCGCGCCGCGCCGCGTTGCGGTCGATCGAGACCGGTCCGATCTCGACGGACCGCGAGCTCACGGGGCCTCACCTCCGTTCGCTGCGTCCGCCGAGACGGTCGGATCGGGATGCTTCCCGTTATCGTAGCTCACCAGCGCTTCGACGAGGTTCGCCGCGGCGACGTACGCGTCTTCGTCCGTCGCCCGTCGCAGGTCGTGGGCCAGCGCCGGCACGAACTCGACGAGGTGATCGGCCAGCACCGTCGCCTCGGCCTTCTCGACGCGCTCGGCCGCGACGGGCTCGCCCGACTCGAGCGCGACGGCCCGCTGGCCGGCGAGCACCTGCGCCAGCTCGAGTTCGGCGGCGACGTGATCCTGACGCTCGGCGAAGTCGTCGCTGGGCTCGAGGCCGAACTCCTCCATGAGCCCGACGACGGTCGCGATCCGGCGCTGCTCGCTGCTGATCTCGTCGCGGGTCGTGTAGTGGGCCTCGTAGGGGATCACCGCGTAGGTGCCGTCGTCGCTGGGGAGGCCGAACAGCTCGTTGTAGGCCGACTCGAGGTCCGCGACGGGCGTCTCCTCGAAGGCCTCGAGCAGCGCGGTCGCCTCGTCGGCGACGGTGAGCCGTTCGGCGGCGCGTTCGATCCCCTCACGGGCCTCGGGGTCGAGCAGTTCGCGAACGGTATCGTTGGTCGGGTAGGTGAACACCGCGGCGGCGGCGCAGTACAGCGTGGCCCGCGCGGCGTGGTACTCGGACTCCGTTGTGGTGTTCGGTGTCATTGTCCTATGGCTGATTGGTCCACATCTCGCCCTCGCGGACCTCCATCTCCTCCTCGAAGGGCATGTCGACGACCTTGTTCCCCTTGCGGTCCCACCCCTTCACGCGGTGTTCTTTGACGGTGTAGGTCTCGATGAGGCGGGTGGTCGCGCCGAACAACTGGAGGATGCCGAGCACGTGGTGGCTCGGGTTCCGGACGCGGTCCTGGACGATCTTGATCGACTCCTCGAAGGTGCTGCCGGGCCAGTCGTTGCGCTTCTCCTCGGTGTTCGGCGTGAACATCTGGGTGAGGAACTCCGGCGGCACGTGGTACGGCGGCATGTAGAACACCTGCGGCCGGGTCCCGAACTGCGGGTACAGCGGGAGCGCGATCTTCTCGTCGCTCTTGGCGAGGTAGTTGACCGGGCTCCGACCGGCCGCCGCGGACGTGTTCCCGTTGGGGTGGCCGGCGTCGGGACCGCGATTGATGTTCCCGTGGAGGCGCGTCTTCCCGATACAGGAGGAGACACACCGCGGAACGTTCCCCTCCTCGATGCGCGGGAAGCAGCCGACCGGCTTCTCCGAGACGCCCGTCTCGGGGTTGTACATCGGCTTGTGGTACGGACACGACTTCACGCACTTGCGGTAACCCCGACACCGCTCCTGGTCGAGCAGGACGATGCCGTCCTCCTCTCGCTTGTAGATCGCCTTCCGCGGACACGCCGCCAGACAGGCGGGGTTCTTGCAGTGGTTACAGAGCCGCGGCAGGTAGAACTGCCACATGTCGTGGTACTCGTCTTCCTCGAGGTCGCTCTCGACGACGTCGCCGGTGGGGTACTCGCCGTGGACCTGATCGTCGCCCAGCGCGGGGTACTCCCACTCCTCTTTCTGCGCGACGTACCCTTTGACTCGCTCGCCGTCCTCGGCGGCCTCGAAGATCGTCTCGTCTTTCCCCAAGTCGTCGAGCAGGCGCATGTCCCAGCCCATCGGGTAGCCGCCGTAGGGCTCGGTCTCGACGTTCATCCACCACATGTACTCCTCGCCCTCCCCGCTCGTCCACGTGGACTTACAGGCAAAGGAGCAGGTGTTGCAGTTGATACACCGGTTGATGTTGATGATCATCCCCCAGTGCCAGTCGCGCTCCTCCTCGCGGTGTTCGTACGGATAGCTGTGCTCGCGCCCGAGTTGTGGATTGTATGTTTCCGGCATCAGCTGTCACCTCCCTGCAGCGAACCGCCGATGTAGTCCTGCACTAACTCGTCTTTCCGCGCGTCGCCCGGCCACCAGTCCGCCTCCTCGTACTTCTCGACTTCCACGAGGTCGTCCCGGTTCGTGCCGGTCGGTGCCCAGACGGTCTCTTCGTACCCGTGCTCGAGTTCGGCCCCCTTCCACGCGATGTCGTCCTCGACGTGTTCGGAAATGTTCGGATCCCCGAAGACGGCCTTGTGAACGAGGTCGTCGGTCTCTTGGGCCGGATCGAGCCAGATGTTCGTCGTGACGTTGTACCCCTTCACGCCGTCCTCGTTCTCCTCGTCGTCGGGGAACTGCTGGGGCCACCAGCCGTGCCAGAGGGTCAGTTGGCCCATGTCGCCGGCCGAGCGCGGCCGCTGGCGCTCGCTGACCATCACGCGGACGACGAGGTCGCCCCGTTTACCGCTGATGCGAACGTAGTCGCCGTTCTCGACGTCGATATTCGCGGCGTCTTCGGGGTGCATCTCGACGAACGCCTCGCCGAGCGGCGGCGTCTCCTCCGTCTCGCCCTCGCCCTGCGGGAACGAGAAGTCGTCGACCAGCCGCTCGGTCCCCTCAGGGTCGGCGTTGGTCGACCCGAAGTCCCGCGACGACCAGATCAGGTTCCAGTCGGTCATCCCCCACGAGGAGTGGGTCCGGTACTTCGGATGGGGCGTGTTGTAGTAGAACTGATACTCCTCGTCGTGATACAGCGGGTTCTCCTCGTCTTTCGCCTCGTCCCACTTCTTGTTCACCCCGTAGGGCGTCCCCTCGGGGCTCTCGATGTGATCCAGATCGGCCCGGCCCAACTCGAGGAAGCGGTCTTCCTCCTTGTGGAACTCCATGCGGCCGGTTTTGGTGTAGAACGGCCGGTCTTCGTTGATCTGGGAGTAGAAGGGAATCCGCGGATACGTCTTCAGCTGGAGCCGTTCCGGGCCGTCCTCGATGTCCTCCACGTCGATGTCGCGGGTCGTCATCCCCGCGTCCAGCGTCTGCTGGATGTAGTCGCGGACGTCCTCGTCGTCGTCGAGGAACTTCTCGAAGTACGCCCGGTAGGAGTCGACGTTGCGCTCCTCGGGTGGGATCTTCTCGTCGAGTTTCTCCGCGACCATCGCGATGGCTTCCCCGTCCTGTTTCGTGTCGTAGATCGGGTCCATGACGCCGTGGTCCATGTGGATGAAGGGGTTCTCCGGCCCGACGGTGATGTCGGGGTAGTCGCACTCGAGCCAGGAGGGGACCGGGAGCACGATGTCCGCGTGGCGCGCGGAGTAGGTCATGTGCATGTCCGAGACGATCGAGAGCTCGTTGCTCGTGTCGGGATGCTTGACGAAGTTCTCGATGACGTGCTCCTGATGTTTGGTCTGGTTCAGGAGGTTGCAGTTCATCGTCCACAGGATCGTCGGCTTCGACATCGTGTACGACTCGGCGTTCGTCGGCACCACCGGCTCCTCGGCGTCGCCCTGTGGCACGAGATCGAGTTCGCGGTCGAAGTCCCCGCGGATCTCGTGGGCGTCTAGCTTCTCGCCGCCGAAGAAGGCGAACGCGTAGCCGGGATACATCCCGTGGGCCGAGTTCCCGTCGGGGTTGACGTAGGAGGGGTAGCCGTCCAGCAGTTCGATCTTGTACTGGCCGGAGTAGTTGTAGTAGCCGGCCCCTCGCTCGCCGATGTTGCCGAGCATCGACTGGACGAAGAAGATCGTCCGCTGGAGCGAGTCGTTCGAGTGGAACCAGTGGTTGATCCCCTCGCCGGTGAACCACTGCCCCTTGTCGGCAGCCGCGAACTCCCGGGCGGTCGTCCGGAGCGCGTCGGCCGGGATCGTCGTGATGTCCTCGACCGTCTCCGGATCGTAGTTTTCCAGGATGTTCGCCTTCTGGCGGACGAAGTCGGTGTGGACGCCCACCGACTCCCCGTCGGCCAGCCTGAGGTCAGTGTCGACCTCGAGCTGAGGCGTCGCCGGCATCTCGTCGCCCACTTCTTCGCGGGTGACGGGGACCGGGTCGCCGTTCTGATCGAGAGCGACGAAGTCGCCCCAGTCGTTCTCCTCGTGGCGTTCCTCGCTGTCCTCGGCGGGCGGCTCGTGGTCCGGGAAGACCTCGTGTGCGCGGAGGTACTTCCCGTCGTCCTGCCGGATCAACAGCGGCAGGGTCGTGAACTTCCGCATGAACTCCGCGTCGTACAGCTCCTCGTCGATGATGACGTGAGCCACGCCCAGCGCGAACGCGGGGTCGCTGCCCGGCCGAACGGGCAGCCAGCGGTCGCACTTCTGGACCGTCGGCGAGTAGTCGGGGTAGACGCCGACCATCTTCCCGCCGCGCTCGCGGGTCTCCTGGAGGAAGTGGTTGTCCGCGAGCTTGTTGTGGATCAGGTTCTTCCCCTGAATGATGGTGTAGTCAGCGGCCCGCCAGGCCGACGCGTCGGCGTCGCTGGTCTGATAGCCCGTCGTGATGACGTGGCCCGGCGGCAGGTCGGCGTACCAGTCGTACTCCGTCCACTCGCAGCCGCCGAAGATCGAGGCCAGCCGTCGCCCGGCACCGTGGCGCGTGATCAGTCCGTCCGACTTGATCGCGTTGAAGATGTGGAACCGCTTCTCGTCCTCGAGACTCGCCATCTTCTCGGCGATCAGGTCGATCGCCTCGTCCCAGGAGACGCGTTCGAACTCGTCCTCGCCGCGCCCCTCCGGGTTGGGGTCGTCGGGATCCCAGCCCTTACGGACCATGGGATACTTGATCCGGCTCGGTTCGAACGTCCGGCGGTGGAGCGTCAGCCCCTTCATGCACCCGCGCGGGTTCCAGTGGCGACTGACGCCCGCTTCCTCGTAGCCGCCGGGACTCCCCGGACCGGGGCTTCCCTCCTCTTCGTGGTAGATCTGCTCGGCCCTGATCGGCACCCCGTTTTTCATGTAGAAGTTCAGCGCACACGACTGCGTACAGTTGGGGTGACAGACCGTCCAGTCGACCCTGTCGTACGAGTAGATGTCGTGATAGACCTGTTCCCAATCCCGGTTGGGATAGGATTTGAGGGGGTTGTCGACCTGCGTGATGGTGTCGACCGATTGCGTCGCTCCCCACGCGGAGCCGAGCAGGGCACCGACCGACCCCGTCCCGGCGGCCGCCAGGAAATCGCGTCGCGAGAGACTCATCGCCGACCACCTCGTGTGGCGGAGCGTTTCGGTAGCATGCAGGACGACCTTGCCGCTACACTCTTTAACCGAGCCCGCACGTTCCCACGCGTTGAGCACGCTACCGCTGAAATCCTGCTAATAGGGGGTCTTTATATGGGAACCGAACCCGACGACGGACGGCAGTCGCTCGGCGATCGATCAGACGCCTCCGTCTCGAGAAAGAGCGGACGAGTATCGTCGGCCCCGGTGGTACCTCAGCTGCTCGAGGATCCCATTCAGAACAGTTCGACCCGAATCCCATCGGCCTCAAGGTCGTCGGCGAACGCCTCGGCGTCGGTCTCGATCGGGTCGAACGTGTCGTAGTGCTCGGGCAGGACCAGTTCGGGCTCGACGCTACGGGCGAACGCCGCAGCCTCGCTGCGATCCATCGTGAAGTGGCCGCCGATCGGCGGGACGAAGACGTCCGCGGTGATCGACTCGTGATGCTCGAGGAAGACCGTCGTCCCGTCGATCGTCAGCAGGAGGCCGATCACCTCGCCGTCGGCGTGGAACGGCATGCCGTCGTCGTCGAGATGGTCCCCGTCGGGGTCGTTGTACGCCGGAACCGTCTCGACGTTGATTCCGTCGACCGTCGTCTCGCCCGAGTACGGGAGGTCCACGACGTCGCGGTCGAGGTCGCTCGTGTCGACGGCCTCGTATATCGCGACGGTCGCGTCCGGCCCCGCGACGGCTTCGATCGCTGCCGGATCGTAGTGGTCCATATCGTCGTGCGTGACGAAGACGATATCGCCGTCGCCGGATTCGTCCTCGAGTTGCTCGCCCCACGGATCGACGTAGATGACGGTCCCGTCGGGGGTTTCGAGACGTTTGCTAGCGTGGCCCGGTCGCTCGAACGTGATTCCCTCGTAGGTGGTAGACATGATCGTCTCGGATTCTATGGGAAGATCGCTCTTATAGCTCGGCGTCGTCGCCGACCGCGACGGCAGTAGGAGTCCGTTTAGTCGGCGACTGCGAGCGCGTCCCGCCGGAGATTCCGGACGAGTAGTGGACGTTCGTCGCCTTGCGGTCGTACCCTTCGGGTCAGTGCAACTGTTGCACGCCTCGCCGCCGCCGCGGTGCTCGATTAATTCACTGCTAAGTCTCGAGCGATCGGCGCCAGACCACCCCTGAGCGGGCGCTCCACGCCGATATCGGTGCACGAATCGGCCGGATACTGCGACGGTTTCGGGAGGAATTACGCCGCGTATACGTAAGACCGATCGTCGGCGACGGAGAGCCGTGACTTCAGACGATTCACGCAGTCGGCAGATCGGGCGCAGATCGTATCTGAGCGGTCTCGCCGGACTCGGGGTACTTTCGATCGCGGGCGTGGCGTCCGCACACCCGCTCGAGGAGCATTACCGGACCGTCGTCGACGTGGTCGAGGAAGGGGCGGACAACGAGGGGAACGAGTCCGTCACGCCCGTCCTGCGGGACCTCGTGGACGACGACACGCTCCTCGAGTTCCCGGCGGGGCGGTACTACATGGACGAACAACTGCGGTTCACCGACTTCGAGAACGTCGGGTTCGTCGGCGAGGACGCGACGCTGGTCCCGGCGAGCTACCACGAGTTCGACGGGCCGCAGTATCGACTGTTCCGGCTGGGGACGAGCGATAGGCCCGGCCGCGACCTCCGGTTCGAGAACTTCGACGTCGATCAGACCGCCGACGACACGGGGATTCGAGTCATCAGCGCCGAGGTCGAGGACGGGCTCTCCGTGCGGCGGGTCACGATCCGCGGCGTCCACGACAGCGGGACGTGGGGGCCGGGCCTGTTCAACGTCCTCGACTCCGACGGCGAGGGGCACGTCTACTCTTTCCGCGCGTCGGACGGCGGCGTCCACGTCGACGAGACCCCCAACGAGGAGAACATGTGGCGCGGCCCGACCGGCATCATGGTCAACGGAACCCATCGCGGAACGCTCGTCTTCGAGAACTGTAGCCTCGGCGGCTTCCCGGACAACGGGCTGTACGCGTCGAACGAGACCGGACGAATCGACGTCGACGGCGGCTGGTTCGAGAACAGCGCCACCGCGTCGATCCGCCTCGCCGGTTCGGTCGGTGTGATCAGGGACGCGGTCGCCGCCGTCACCGAGAACCCGCACGGTGCGAACGGGCAGCACGCGATCCGGCTCGACGGCGGAGCGCGATTCGAACTCAAGGGCGTCACCGTCGACGTCCCGCGGCCGAACGGCGACGCGATACGAGTCATGAACGACGTCGAGGAAGCGACGATTTCGGACTCGGAGATCACGGTCGGGCACCGACCGAACACCGGTATCCGGCTCGATCCCGCTGCCGGACCGCTGACCGTCGAGAACACCGACATCGAGATTCACGGCAGCGCCAACGCGGTCCGGCTACTTGGCGGGGACGGCCCCGGTGCCGATATCGAGGACGTTCGCATCACCGGCGACGCACCGGGGACCAGAAACCGCCACGCGATCTACTGCGAGCGCGACGACTGTCGGTTCGTGAACCTCTCGGTCAACCAGCCGGGGGACGACAAGCGGCGCGGACTCGAACTTCGGGGCGAGGACTATCTCGTCGCCGACAGCGAGTTCGAGACGACCCACACGCCGATCGTCGTTAACGGCGGGAGCGGGGTCCGGATCGAGAACTGTTCTGGCCGGTCGCTCGAGGCCGGCAACTCCCTCCGCATCACGAGCGACTCGGGGTCCGTGTCGCTCGCGAACAACGAGTTCCCGGACGGTGTGCGCGACGATCGGTAACTGCGCTGGTCGCTTCGCTCGTTACGGTGTCCCTCATAGAGGCGGGCCGGGTGTGATTTGAACTACGCCGAGACGTTCCTGCTCGCTCGTTACACTCGCTCGCGGGCTTCGACTCGTCTATTTCAAATCCCTTCGGATCCGTGACCTGCTGCTCACGATATTGTTCGCAGCAGGAAATCGGGCCGGGCGCGATTTGAACACATGGTCACACGGTCGCTCACTTCGCTCGCGCTGCGTGTTCCCTGCGATTCAAATCGCGATGACCGTTTTGCCACTCGCGAATTTGCTCGTGGCAAAAGCGGGCCGGGCGCGATTTGAACACGCGACCGTCTGATTAAGAGTCAGACGCTCTGCCGGACTGAGCTACCGGCCCTGTACCTCCGACTTTCCCTCGGTCGTTCAAATACGTTTCCCTTGGCAGGCAGCGTGGCAGTGATCCACGCGGGACAGTCATCGCCCTCGAGTCGTCCGATCGGGACTCTCACAGCGTAGTAGGCTTCGGGACCGTTAAGTGCGACCGGTCCGACCACTCGGGCATATGAGCACGGGGGTTACGATTTCGTCCATTTCTGACTACGCTATCTTGGGCTGTGGGAGCGTGGGGTACGCGGTCGCGGAGGAGCTCGTCGAACAGGGGAAAGACGTCTCCATCATCGACCGCGACGAGAGCCGCGTCGAATCGCTCCGAGATCAGGATCTGGACGCCCAGACGGCCGACATCCGCGAGTCCGAGATCGCCGACCTAGTCGTCGACCGCGACGTCGTCCTCATCCTCGCCTCGGACGTCGAATCGAACAAACGCGCCGTCGAGCACATCCGCAACGCCGGTGACGACCAGTTCATCGTCGCCCGCGCGAGCGATCCCGTCTCCGGTGACGAACTCTCGGAACTCGGGGCCGACATCGTCATCAACCCCTCCTCAGTCATCGCCGAATCCGCCCTGCGGGCCCTCGAGTCCGGCGAACTCGAGTACAATGCAGGCAAACTCGCCGAACTGGTCGAGGAGACGACGACGCGGCTGGCGATCATCACTCAGGACAGTCCGGATCCGGACTCGATCGCCAGCGCGGCGGCGTTGCAGGCGATCGCGACCCACCTCGGCATCGACTCCGACATCATCTATCTCGGCGACGTCGGGCATCAGGAGAACCGCGCGTTCGTCAACCTGCTCGGCATCGACCTCGTCCAGTGGGACGAGATCGAGGATCACTCCATCTACGACACCGTTGCCCTCGTCGATCACACGACCTCGGGCGAGATGGAGCTCCCGGTCGACATCGTCATCGATCATCACGAGGCGGAGACCGAGGACGGCGTCGAACCCGAGTTCGTCGACATCCGACCGAACATGTCCTCGACGTCGACGATCATGACGAAGTACATCCAGGAGTTCGATATGAACGTCTCCGAGGAGGTCGCCACCGCCCTGCTCTACGGCATCCGCGCGGAGACCCTGGATTTCAAACGCGACACGACTCCCGCAGACCTGACCGCCGCGGCCTACCTCTACCCGTTCGCGAACCACGATACCCTAGAGCAAGTGGAGTCGCCGTCGATGTCCCCCGAGACCCTGGACGTGCTCGCGGAGGCGATCACGAACCGCGACGTACAGGGCAGCCACCTCGTCTCCAACGCCGGCTTCGTCCGCGACCGCGAGGCGCTGACCCAAGCCGCCAGCCACCTCCTGAACCTCGAGGGCGTCACCACGACCGCCGTCTTCGGGATCGCCGACGAGACGATCTTCCTCGCCGGGCGCTCGAAGGACATCCGCATCAATATCGGCAAGGTCCTCGCCGACGCCTACGGCGAGATGGGCGAGACCGCCGGCCACTCGACGCAGGCCAGCGCGGAGATCCCGCTCGGCATCTTCACCGGGATCGAGATCTCGGAGGACACGCGAGATACGCTGCTCGAGCTGACCGAAGAAGCGGTCAAGCGGACGCTGTTCGATGCGATGGGCGTCGAAGGCGGCGGCAGCGACGGGTCGAACGGGAGCTAGCGCGGCCTACGCGAGCAGTTCGTCTTCTTCTTCGTCGGGATCGCGAACGCGCTCGACGACGTCGTTGATGAGGATGACGTCGCCGACGGCGCGAACCCAGCGGTAGGGAACGATGAGGCCCTTCCCGCTGCGGGCTTCCTCCGCGAACAGCTCGGCGTTCAAGTTCGCCAGTGCCAGTCCGGTGACTGATTGGCCGTCGACGTTCAGTCGGAGATCCTCGACTTCGCCGACGAAGACGCCGTTGTTCGAGTACACCTCGCGGCCGACGAGGGACGTGATTTCTTGGGGTGTGTCGTCCATAACTGGCCTCATGCGTGGCGGACTCTTAACTTTTGGTCAGACGCGACAGTCACCGGACCGAATACGACGCGTCCGATTCGCTCGAGTGCCGGGCTGAACCGGGGCGGGTCCCGACCCGGTCGGTACTCGAGCCCTACCCGAGAATCGAGTCGACGGCCGCGTGATCGGATAACAGCCGCTCCATCCGGTCGACGGTCTCTTCGTCTCGAGTTCGCCCGCTCCGGACGATGTCCTCGGCGCGCTCGACGGTCGTGAGGGTGTCCGTCTGGACCGACAGGATCGGGACGCCCTTCTCGCTGGCCTGGCCGAGGATCGCCCCCGAGGGACGGTGGCCGCCGGTGAGGATGAGACACCGGACGCCGGGTGCCTCGAGCGCAGCGGTGTGAATCTCGGCTCGGTCGCCGCCGGTGATGACGGCGGCGTCTTTCGTCCGCCGGAAGTGGCGCAGCGCGCTGTCGGGTCCCATCGCGCCGACGCTGAACCGTTCGACGTAGTTGTCCCGCCCCTCGTCGACGAGCGTCGAGGCCCCGAGCTCGTCGGCGAGTTCGGCGACCGTCACGCCCGACAGCTCCCGCTCGCTCGGCAGAATCCCGTGGACCGGAATTCCGCGGCCCTCGAGGAACGGGACCACGTCCGTCTCGAGCTGGTCGTAGGCCGCGTCGGGGACGTCGTTGAAGACGACGCCGGCGAGCCGATCGCCGAAGGTCTCGGCGGCGGCGATGACGTCGTCGACGTCCGCCGGAATCTCGTACGGTGCGATCAGGAGGACGCGCGCGTCGAGCAGGGCCGCGATATCGGCGTCCGCGAGTTCCACGATTCCGCCGACGTCGTACCGGCCGCCGCCCTCGACGAACAGCCGGTCGCGGTCGGCCGCGAGCGTGTCGAACGCCTCCGCGACGCGCTCGCGCAGTTCGGCGGGATCCTCGCGGCCGCGGATCGCCTGCTCGACGAACGTCGGCGAGTAGACGATCGGCTCGAGGTCGTGCATCTCGGCCTCGAGGTCGAGCAGCTCGCGGGCGAGCAGCGGGTCCTCGTCTACGGTCTTCCCCACGTTGCTCTGCAGTCTGGTCCCCTTCGGTTTCATGTAGCCGACGCTGTCGCCCTCGGCCGCCGCGAGTCGGGCGAGCGCCAGCGTGATCGCCGTCTTGCCGGTGCTCTCCTCGAGCGAGCTGACGAGCAGCGCGTCGGTATCGCCGCCGGAAGCGGTGGATCCGGTGTGGGTGTCGGTCTCGGGTTCGGTGTCCGTCGGGTCGTGGTCTGAATCGGTGTCGGTCATGGTTCCTCCGTGTCGAGTTCGTCCGTGTCGACGGTGAGTCGCAGGTCGATCGCCCGGACGCCGTCGGGGCCCGCCACGAGCGGGTTGATGTCGAGTTCGAGAATCGACGGGAAGTCGGTCACGAGCTGCGAGAGCCGCTGAATCGTCTCGACGACGCGGTCGACGTCCGCTGGCTCGCGGCCGCGGGCCCCGCGTAACAGCGGTGCCGCCTGAATCTCGTCGACCATCTCGCGGGCCTCGCCCTCGCCGATCGGGGCCACGCGAACTGACGTGTCCTCTAAGATCTCGACGAAGATGCCGCCGAGCCCGAACAACAGCAGCGGGCCGAACTGCGGGTCGCGGTTCATGCCGACGATGGTCTCGGTGGAGGCCTCGAGGTCGAGCAGTTCCTGGACCTGCACGCCGATGATCGTCGCGTCGGGCTGGTAGTTGCGCGCTCGAGCGACGACGTCCTCGTAGGCGTCGTAGACGTCCTCGTCGGCCACGCCGACCTTGACGCCGCCGATGTCGGACTTGTGGGAGATGTCGGGGCTGACGATCTTCAGGACGACGTCGCCCTCGATCTCCTCGGCGACCTCGCGAGCGCGGTCGGGATCGTCGACGATCTCTCCCTGCGGGGTCGGGATGCCGTAGGCCTCGAGCAGTTTCATCGACTCGACGCCGAGCCGGTTGTCGCTCCGTCGCCGGGCGCGCTCGAGCACCTCGCGAGCGCGTTCGCGGTCGACGTCGAACGCCTCGGGTTCTTCGACCGTCCGCTCGCTGATATCCCGGTAGCGGGCGAGCGCGTCCAGCCCCGATACGGCCCGCGAGGGATCGAAGTAGTTCGGGATGCCGGATTCCCGCATCGTCTCCTCGGCGTCGCGGGCCCGCTCGCCGCCCATCAGGCAGGTGACGACCGGCGTGTCGTGGGCCTCGAGCTTCTCGATCACCGTCTCGGCGAGGTCGTCGTAGGACAGCACCGCGGTCGGCGCGGCGACGACGACCGCGCTGCCGACGTTCGGGTCCTCGAGCGCGATCTCGAGGGCCTCGCCGAAGCGTTCGACGTCGGCGTCGCCGATCGCGTCGATCGGGTTGTAGACGTTGGCTTCGTCGGGCATCGCCTCGGCGAGCCGGTCGATCGTCTCGTCGGTGAAGCCGGCCATCTCGAGGCTCGAGTCGCCGACGGCGTCCGTCGTCAGGACCCCGGGGCCGCCCGCGTTCGTGACGACGGCGACGCCGTCCGATTCAGGCTCGGGCAGTCCCGCCAACGCTCGCGCGTAGTCGAACAGTTCCTGAACGGAGCGAGCGCGGAGCACGCCGGCCTGCTCGAGGCCCGCCTCGTAGGCCCGTTCGCTGCCGGCGATCGCGCCGGTGTGGGACGACGCGGCCTGCGCGCCGGCGTCCGTTCGACCGGACTTGACGAGTACGATCGGAGTGTCGGCAGTCACCTCGCGGGCCGCCTCGATGAACCCCTGCCCGTCGTCGATGTCCTCTAAGTAGCCGATGATGACGTCGGTATCGGGGTCGTCGCCCCACTCGCGGACGAAGTCCGTCTCGTCGAGGACGGTCTTGTTGCCCAGCGAGACGATGTCTTGAAAGCCGATCCCCTGTTCGTTGGCCCAGTCCAGCACGGCGGTGATGAACGCGCCCGACTGGCTCATGAAGGAGATCGAGCCCTCGAGAGCGTCTTCGGGGCCGAACGTGGCGTTCATTCCGTTCGGCGTCGACATGATCCCGAGGCTGTTCGGGCCGACGACGTTGAGGTCGTTCTCGGCGGCGATCTCGCGCAGTCGTCGCTCGCGCTCGGCGCCCTCGCCGCCCGTCTCGGCGAAACCGGCCGTGATGACGACGACGTTCTCGGTGCCCGCGTCGGCGAGTTCTCGGATCGACTCGAGCACGATATCGGGCGGTACGACGACCACCGCCAGATCGATCGGCGGCGCGCGCTGCGCGTCCTCGTAACACTCGAGCCCGAGCACCTCGTCGCGCGAGGGGTTGATCGGCACGACCTCGCCGGCGAACCCGTCCCGAAGGTTCTCGAGGATCGCCCGGCCGACCGCGCCCTCGCGGTCGGTCGCGCCGACCACGGCGACGGTCTCGGGATCGAAGAGTGCGGATAACCGTCCCATCGCTCCGGAGTTGGCCGAGTAGGCCGTTAAGGATGTGGCATGTTCCCGCCGTCGGGGAACCGAGTCGGTGGTCACGCGATGGCAGCGGTTCGCCGGCGGCCACCCGACGACGTCACGCGATGACAGCGGTTCGTTGGCGACCGCTGACCGGTCGAGAGCGCCGCGCTCGAGTCCCGATCGGTCGCCGCGGTCGATACCGTTATCTGGCTATCATGTCAATCGAACCGGTGTCCCCTATGGATCGCCCTCGTCCCCGCCCCATCGCTGGCGCGACCGCACTACTCGGTGTCCTCAGTCTGGTAACTGCGGTGCTGTACTTCGTAACGATCCCGGAAGACCCGCCCGGAGACGGGTTCGCGGCCGGTCTCGTCGGCCTCTTCGTGATCCTGTGTCTGATCGTGGGCGTCCTCGCACTCGTGGAAGCGGGGCTACTGTTCCTCGTCACTCGTCGCTGGGACCCGGCGGAACGGCCGCGACGGTTACTCACCGCAGGGGCCGTCGCCGGTGGTCTCTCGGTTCTCCTCCTGGTCGTCCCCATGCTGGTCGCGCGGGTGTTCGAGGTGTTCGTTCCCAGTCCCGTCGCGTACGGAACCGGTCTCGGACTCCTGCTCGTCCCGATCGGTATCGTCTGTTCCGGACTCGGTGCGATCATCCAGCTCGTCGACGCGGTGCGGACCGACGCTCGCGCGTGACGAGTCAGTGCGTCGAGATCGCCGCCGTCGACCGGCTCGAGGCGAGGATCGCGAGCAGGTAACAGGCGATGGCGACAACGACGATCGAGCCGCCGGTGGGCAGCCCCTGGGAGATCGAGAACGCGAAGCCACCGATGACCGACACCTGTCCGAAGAGAATCGAGAGCGAGAGCGTCTCCCGGAAGCTGTTGGCGATCTGGGTGGCGGCCGCGACGGGAACGACGAGCATCGCGGCGACGAGGATGACGCCGAGGATCTGCATCGCGCCGACGACGACGACCGCCGTCATCACGATCAGCAGGGTGTTGTACCAAGTCACGTTGAGCCGCGCGACGCGGGCGGCCTGTTCGTCGAAGGTGATGAAGAGCAGTTGCTTGTACGTCGCCACGATGACGACGACGACGAGCACGCTGATGACCGCCATCAGCCGCGCTCCGGACGGCGTGACCACGGAGATGCTCCCGAAGAGGTAGTCTCGGATGTTAATTCCGGTTGTTCGGCCATGACTGATAAGGAGCGTGCCGACGGCGAAGCTGCCGGTCAGCATGATCGCGATCGGCACGTCGCCGTAGGTGTCGGTCCGCTCGATCAGCCACTGCACGCCGAGCGCGCCGAGAATCCCCACGATCAGCGCGACGACCATCAACGAGCCGTCCCAGCCCGTTACCGAATTGACGAGGAGGCCGACCGCGACCCCCGCGAAGGCCGTGTGAGCCAGCGTCTCGCCGATCAGGGCCATCTCGCGGTGGACGAGATAGGTACCGACCAGCGGCGCGACGACCCCGATCAGGACCCCAGTCGCGATCGATCGCCACATGAACGGATGGGAGAAGACGTTCGTCCCGAGGAGGGAGTCCAGCAACCGGCCCGCGATCCGGGCCTGATCGTAAATGCCGCCCGCGACGGGGTACGCTCGCAGCGCGTCGACGGTCAGCAGGCCGATCATCGCGACCGCGAGGACCGCGGTCAGTCCGATACCGATCTGCTCGAGCCGTCGCCGAACGGAGCCGGTCCGACTCATCAGTGGTGATGGTGGAGGACCTGACCCGTCGCGCCGTAGGCCTCGGTCAGGGCGTCGCTTTCGACGAACGATTCGGTGTCTCCGTGGTGGTAGAGCTCCGTGTTGATGCAGGCGATCCGGTTCGCACGGTCCGTGACGACGCCGATGTCGTGTTCGATCAGGATGATCGTGATCCCCGACGCGTTGAGCGACTCGAGCAACTGGTAGAACGCGTCGCGCGATTCGGCGTCAACGCCGACGGTCGGCTCGTCTAACGCCAGTAGGTCGGCCTCGGAGGCCAGCGCGCGTGCGATGTAGGCCCGCTGGCGCTGGCCGCCCGAGAGCTGATTGACCCGGCGGTCGGCCAGTTCGGAAATGCCGACCGTCTCGAGGGCGTCGTCGACGCTCGCGTGGTCCGCATCGGTCAGCCGGCCGTGGCCCGCGTGGGCGAACCGACCCATGGTGACGGCCTCGCGGACGGTGACCGGCATCGAGCCGCCGCGGCTGGTCGCCTGCTGCGAGACGTAACCGATCCGCTCGCCGTCCTCGAAGGCGGAGACCGGTTCGCCAAAGAGTTCGATCGAGCCGCTGTCGGGGCTGTACAGGCCGAGCATGAGCTGTAGGAGGGTCGTCTTCCCCGACCCGTTGGGGCCGACCAGGCCCAGAAAGTCCCCCTCCTCGACCGTCAGCGAGACGTCTTTGACGGCCGGCTGCTCGCCGTATGCGAACGTCACGTTTTCGAGAGTTACGACGGTCACTGTGCGCCTAGTGCTTCTCTGAACGCGGGGACGTTTATTTCTTCCATTTGTTCCCGGTAGCCCCAGCCCTGCTCGTCCCACTTCGCGAGGGTGCCCGAGAGGTGGGTCAACGGCATCGCGTCGGTTGCGTCGCTGCCCTCGAGGATCGTGTCGACGAGTTGAGGGTACTGTCCTTCGGGCGCTTCGAAGGGGTCGTAGAGGACGGTGTCGATCCCCTCCTCGTCAATGAGCGCGATCGTCTCGGAGATCGCCTCGGAGGAGGGACTCTCCTGCGGTGAGACCCCGACGGGGGTATGGATTTCGAACCCGTACCGCTCCTGAAGATACGTAAAGGAGTCGTGGCCGGCGAGGACGGCAGTCCCTCTGTCGGCCGACGCGATCAGCTCCTCGAACGTCTCGTCGAGTGACTCGAGCTCGTCGGTGTACGCTGCGGCGTTGTCCTCGTAGGTCTCGGCGTTGTCCGGATCGGCGTCGGCGAGGCCCGTCGTGATGGTATCGACCATGTCCTGTGCGAGTACGGGGTCGAGCCAGGCGTGGGGATCGACCGATGAGTCGTCGTGGTCGTGGCCATCGTGAGACTCGTCGTGGTCGTCGTGATCGTCATCGTGACCGCCGTCGTGGGAGTCATTGTGCTCGTCGTGATCGTCATGGTCCGCTTCGTGACCGCCGGCGTCGACCTCGTGATCCCAGCCGAGGAGTCGGTCGTCGAGCCCCGCGAGCCCGTCGATCACCGTGACGGTGTCGTAGTCGTCCTCGAGCGTCGTCGCGATGTCCTGTGCCCAGGAGAACTCGGGCGTGTCGAGGTAGACGAACGCACCGCCGTCGGCGATCTCTCGGGTGAGGTCGCCGCTGGGCGACCAGCCGTGTCCGGCCTCGCCGGTTCCCACGGGGTTCTCGAAGTCGATCGCGTCGCCGCTGATCTGCTCGGTCCAGTCCCACAGGGTAAAGAACGCGGCGTGGCCGGTGTCGAACTCCGCGGTCGCGCTACCGACGTCGTCGAGACAGCCGGCGATGGTGCCGGCGGTGACCGCGCCGGCACCCGCTCTCACCAGCGCGCGTCGTGTCAGGTTCATAATCGAGGCTAGTCTCACCGGAGTATAAGAGTTATTATCCTAGTCCAGAATGTTGTTAATAGAGGCGACTGGAGACGCCGTCTGTTAACAACTACTGGCCATATATCGGTCCGAGTTATTACCGGCGTCGAGCGCGACCGCGGCGATGCGATCGCGGCGACGCGCTCCCATTGCCCTCATTCGATGACCGAGGCCGGCGTCGCGTCGGCATAGGTCTGCAGCTCCCGCGGATCGATGGGAAAGACGGCGTCCGGCGTTCCGGCGGCCGCCCAGACGGTCTCGAACTCGAGGAGCGTTTCGTCGACGACGACCGGAACCGACCGGTCGTGACAGAACGGTGGGACGCCACCGATCGACCAGCCGAGCGTCGTCCTGATTCGATCGGGATCCGCCATCGAAACGGCCGTCGCCGGCGCGTCGAAGTGCTCGCCGAGCGCCGCCTCGCTCACGCGGTTCGCGCCGCTGGTGACGGAGACGGCGAGCGACCCGTCGACGTCGAAGACCAGTGAGCTCGCGATCTGGGCGACGTCACAGCCGACCGCTGCGGCGGCGTCCGCGGCGGTCTTCGTTCCCTCGGGGAACTCTTCGACGTCGGGATCGAAGCCGTACCGCTCGCGAGCTCGCTCTGCGAACGCAGTTGCGCGCGGGTGCATGGACCGGTTTCCGAACCCGGCTGAGAAAAACCAGTCGCTTCAGCGACACGGTCGTGAGAGTTCCGCGCCGACTACTCGAGGGACACCACGAGTTCGATCCCGTCGAGTCGGCGATACGCCGGTTTCCGCCCGGGCTCGGCGTCGCGAACGACGTCGAACGCGTCGAACCGGACGACGAGCCGCCCCGGATCGATCGTCGCTCGGAGTACGGGACCGCGACTCGTCACGACGACGTAGGGCGGTCCGGGGACGGGACGGGCCTGAAGGTCGTAGCCGGTCGCCTCGACTACGTCGGCGAGTACGTCGGGCAAAAGTCGGAGAATGCCAGCCTCCTCGAGAGCCCGGCGGAGTCCGTCGGCGACCGCGTCGCCGTCGGTCGTTCGGGAGGTATCCCAGGGGTCGGCGATGGCGTCGGCACAGGCGTCGATCCCGTCGACGATCGAGACGTGTTCGGCCTGAATTCGACGTCGAGCGGCCCGGACTGGTTGGGACACGGTATTCGGTCGAACGGCGACTCACTAAGATGTCTCGACTCGAGCGTGCGTGTCAGCGAGATCCACCGCCAGCCTCGGCGACTCTCCGAGTAATCGGAGCCGATAGTATAGTTTTACTGTCGCCCTCGTGAATGAGGCCATATGACATACCGGAAGGTCAACTACGAGGAGGTCGAGCAGGTCTCGAGCGCGATGCACGTTCTCAGCGACCCGCTCGAGACCGAGCAGGTGGGGGTCACGGTGGCCCGTTGCGATCCGGGCTGGAACAGCAAGCCGCACGACCACACGGACAACGACCACGAGGAGGTGTACGTCCTCATCGAGGGGACGGCGACGGTCGTCGTCGACGACGAACCGGTCGCGATGGAAACCGGTGACGCGCTGTGGATCTCGCCCGAATCGACGCGCCAGATCCGCAACGGCGACCGCGAGAGCGCGTTCGTCCTCGTGAGCGCGCCGAGTATCGCGGACGAGGACGGCGGCGACGAGTGGTCGCTCTCCGGGTTCGCGGGCTAGTCTCGAGTCGCCATCGGGCTGGTCGCAGACCACCAGACCGCCGGTCGGCGGGACGGTTTAGTGGCCCCGCGTGGTCGTCGGCGGTGGGTGACTCTCCATTTACTCGAAACACCACGCGGTCGTATCGCTCGTCGTCGCCGGGGTCCTGACCTATCTACTGCCACCGATTTCCCTGTTCGGCGACACTGTTCCGACCGCGGCCGTCGTGGCGTACGGCACCGCCGTCGGCGTCTTCATCGATCTCGATCACTTCCTCATCGCCCGGTTCAAGACCGGGCGCTGGGACGCCGTCCGATTCTGTCTGTCGAATCCGCGTGCAGCGGTCGCTGATCAGTCGGAGATCTTCGAGCCCGGCGACGTCGGCGTCCTCTCGCGGCTGTTGAGCCACGTGGTGATCGGCGGCGTCGTCGTTCCGGCGATCGCCGCCCTCAGCGTCCCCCTCGCTATCGTGACCGGCGTCGTCCTCTATGCCCACCTGCTGGCCGATCTCGTCTGGGACATCTATCTGCTCGAGCGACATGCGGACGCGGCCGTCTCGATCGACGAACTCGTCCGGATGGTCCGGTAGCGGATGATCGCCGCGATATCCCCGTTCCGGGTTGCACTATTTGCCCCCGGTTATTTCCACCGCGCGTCCGTCTTGCGGGTATGGAACTACTCGATGACAGCATCGTCCCGGAGCACGCACGCGACGTCAAGGCCGAGGCTCGCGAGTTCGCACGGGAACACATTCGACCCAACGCTCAAGAATACTTCCAGTCGGGCGAGTATCCCGAGGAGATCCTCGAGGCGGGTCGGGAAGCGAACCTCGTGGCACAGGACATCCCGGAGGAGTGGGGCGGTCGGGGACTCGATCTGGCGCAGTTGCTCGCGCTCACGGAGGAGTTCTACCGGGCCGATGCGGGGATCGCGCTGACGCTGCAGTTGGCGAGTTTCGGCTGCGAGATCACCTACGAGCACGGGACGGACGAGCAGTGCGAGGAGTACGTTCGGCCGGTCGCCGAGGGCGAGCAGCGCTCGGGACTCGCGGTGTCGGAGCCGGAGACGGGCAGCGACCTCGCGGGGATGCAGACCACGGCCGAAAAGGACGGCGACGAGTACGTCATCAACGGCGAGAAGTACTGGATCGGCAACGGCGTCGAGGCGGACTGGATCACCCTCTACGCGCGCACCGGCGACGACGAGGACAACCGCTACGGCAACCACTCGATGTTCATCGTCCCGACGGATACCGACGGCTACGACGCCGAACACATCCCCGAGAAGATGGCGATGCGCGCCTCGAAGCAGGCCCACATCGAGTTCGACGACTGCCGGATCCCCGAGGAGAACCTGATCGGCTCGGAGGGTGACGGCTTCATGCTGCTCGCGGACTTCTTCAATCACGGTCGCGTCGCCGTCGCCGGCCACGGCCTCGGCATCGCCGCCGCCGCCATCGAGGAGGCCTGGGAGTTCACCCACGACCGCGAGGAGTTCGGGCGGACGATCAGCGATTTCCAGTCCGTCCAACACGGCCTCGCGGACATGCTGGTGGAGTTCGAGAGCGCCCGGACGCTCGTCTGGCGCGCCCGCGAGAAGGTCGCGACCGAGGACAACGCCGGGTACTGGGCCGCGATGGCGAAGACGAAGGCGACCGAAACGGCCGTCGACGTCGCCGAACAGGGCATGCAGTTCCACGGCGGCCGCTCGATTCTCGACGAGCGCCGGATCGCCCGCGTCTACCGTGACGCCCGGATTCCGGTTATCTACGAGGGCGCGAACGAAATCCAGCGCAACCTGATTTACGGCCAGGCGCCCTGAGCGGACATCCCCCGGCTCGAGCTCCCGTCAGTTTCTCCGAGGGACCCGCCCAAACTGATCAGTCGAAAGAACAATCCCGTTCGGGATCATGTATCCGGCAAACCGGGTACCGTCGTGCCAGCAATGTTTCCAGTCAGCGTTCCACCGATATGAGCCGGCCGCGCGTGCTCTGTGTGAGCAGCGATCGCTCGACGCGAGCGTCGATCACGCTGTCGCTGACGGACGCTCCTGTTAACGTCATCATCGCACACCGATTCGTCGATGCGGTCGACCGACTCAATCACGAGCCGATCGACGCGGTCGTCATCGACGCGCGAACGATCGCGAACGTCGCGGCGCTCGTCGACACCGTCGACGCAGCGACGCCGACGTTCGTCTACCAGGAAACCGACGGCGAGACCGGTGCCGTGCTGACGCGCGTCAACACTCGAGCAGCCGACAGCGATTCCGAGACGGAACTGGCGACCACGATCACCGAGGGCATCGCGGCGGGAACGGGCGCCGAAATGCCGACCCCGATCGAGGACGACGCCGACGGGACCGCCGCCGGCGACGGGACCGTCGCGGCCGATCGAGAGCTTCCCGACGACCTCGAGCGACTCGTGAGTCGGGTTCGGAGCCGGCTGATCGACGCCACGTCGCCGCTGACCGTCGAGCGGGTGCTCCGCGAGGAACTGACTGGCGGCGATCGGTTCGCGGTCGCCTGGATCGGCGAGTACGACCGCGGCGAACGGGCGGTCATTCCGTGGCTGTCCGATCCCGAGGCCACGGAGTGGCCGCTCCAGCGACCGTTCGGTATCGGCACCGGCGACCACCCGCTGCTCGAGCGAGCGATCCGGACCCGAACGCTCCAGGTCCGTCAGTGTGACGAGGGCGACGGCGCTGCCGTCCCGTTCGGCGAGCGCGCGATCGAACAGGGCGTCCGGTCGATCGCCGTCGTCCCGCTCGCCGCGAACGGCGACCTGTACGGCGTCGCCGTCATCTACGCGAGGGACCCGCTCTCCGAGCACGAACGAGAGGCGGTCCGGGCGGTCGCCGAAGCCGCGTCCCACGTCCTCGAGACGATCGCCGTCCGAGGCCGACTCGAGCAGCGGGAACGGACGCTCCATCGGTACGAGCGCCTCGTCGAGACGGCCGGTGACGGGATGTACGTGCTCGACGACGCGGGTCACATCATGACCGTCAACGACGCCCTCGTCGAGATGACCGGCTACAGCCGCGAGGGGCTGCTCGGCGAGCACGCGTCGATCCTGTTCAATCGCGAGGACATCGAGGCCGGCGAGGTGATCATCCGGTCGCTCCTCGAGAGCGGCGAGCGTACCGACACCCTCGAAATGACCGTCGAGACGAAAGCCGGAGAGACGATCCCGTTCGAGGCCCAGATCGCCGTCCTGGTTCCCGACGGGGAGTTCCTCGGCTCGGTCGGGGTGCTTCGGGACGTCACCGAACGGAAACGGCAGCAGCGGAAACTCCGCGAACGCAACGAACGACTCGACGCCTTCGCCCGGATCGTCAGCCACGACCTCCGGAATCCGCTCGGCGTCGCACAGGGCTATCTGGACCTGCTCGAGGAGACCGGCGACGCCAAATACGCCGAGAAGACTCGCAACGGGCTCGAGCGGATGGAGTCGATCATCGAGGACGTCTTGGCCATCGCCCGCGAGGGCGAATGGGCGGCCGACACCGACCCCGTCGACCTCGAGTCGATCGCTCGCGAGGCGTGGGATCACGTCTCGACGGCGGAGGCGACGCTGTCGGTCGCGGAGACGATGACGATCGCAGCCGACCGCTCGCGACTCCTGCGGCTCCTCGAGAACTGTTTCCGGAATAGTATCGAACACGGCGAGACGACCGAGACCGTTCGCATCGGTCCCCTGAAAGGTGACGAACGTGCGGAGGCGACGCGAGGGTTCTTCGTCGAGGACGACGGCGAGGGGCTCCCCGCGGAAATCCGGGACGAAATCTTCGATCCGTCAGCGTCCACGTCGACGGAAGGGTTAGGAATCGGCCTCTGGATCGTCAGAGAGGTCGCTACCGGACACGGATGGTCGGTCGTCGCGACGGAGAGCGATACCGGAGGGGCACGCTTCGAGTTCGAAATCGACGCTCAGTTCTCCGATTGAAGGTCCTGAAACGCGCCGACGAAGTCGTCGTGAGAGGACATGCCGGAGACCGTCTCGTCGACCCGCTTCGCGAGCGTTTCGACCCGGTCACAGAGTTCCCGGTACTCCTCGTTGTCCGCGAGTTCGCGGTCGGCTTTCTCGGACTCCAGTAACGCCTTCTTCGAGACGAGGGCGTAGTACTCCTGAATCTCGGATTCGTAGTCCGAACGATCGGTGACGTCCGCGACCATCTCGACGAGTTCGTCCTTCGAGACCGGTTTGACGAGATAGTCGTCGAAGCCCATCTCGATGATATCGAAATCGGGATCGACGGCCGTCACCATGACGACCCGCGAATCGTATCCGTGCTCGCGGATCCGCTCGAGTACTTCGTCCCCGGAGAGTCCCGGCATCCGCCGGTCTAACAGGACGACCTCGACGGAGTCGGCCATGCTCTCGAGCGCTTCCTCCCCGTCGTACGCTGTCTCGACGGCCCACTCGTCCTGTAACCACGCGGCGAACAGGTCCGCGAGTCGAGCTTCGTCGTCGACGACGAGCACCTCGGGCCCGTCACTCATCGGGTAACCCCTCCGTTCTCTTCATCGATTACAGCCACGCGTCACCAATGGTACCTCTGGGTGATAAATCTCGCGACCAAACATCATATTTCGTAAACATACATCGTTCAAATACGGTCAGTAGTTCGGGTACGTATCGCATTTGAGCGCAAAGGATATCATTTCGTCGACTTGATATCGCAGCCGAGAGTCCTCGAACCGGTGGACGCGACGATCGAGAAAGACTCGCTACGTCACGGCTCCCTCACGGTCGCCGTTCGCGTCGAGATCCACCCCTCGGTCGGATCTCGCACCGCTCGTCGGTCGACGGTCGCCTCACTTCCCTTCGAACTCCGGTTCTTCGTCACCCATGAAGGCCATAATACCCTCCATCAGATCGTCGGTCGCCATTAGGTGGCCGAACGCGGAGGCCTCGTACTCGAGGCCGGCCTCCGTGTCGTCGCGGCCGGCGAGCATCGCGCGCTTGGTGAACTTCTGGGCGATCGGCGGGCCCCCGGCGAGGTCGGTCGCCAACTCAAGGGCGCGGTCCTCGAGCTCGTCGTTATCGACGAGTTCGTTGACGAAGCCGTAGTCGGCCATCGTCTCGGCGTCGTAACGCTCGGCAGTGAGGATGATCTCCTTCGCGCGGCCCTCGCCGAGGACGTGCTTGAGCCGCTGGGTACCGCCCCAGCCGGGAATGAGTCCGAGATCGAGTTCGGGCTGGCCGAACTCGGAGCGCTCGCTCGCGACGCGCAGGTCGGCGCAGGTAGCGAGTTCCATCCCACCACCGAGGCAGAAGCCGTCGATCCCCGCGACGACGGGCATGTCGCAGGCCTCGAGTTCGCCGAACGTGGACTGTCCCAGCCGCGAGAGCTCCTGGCCCTCGATCGGGTCGGCACCGTCGCCGGCCATGCTCTGGACGTCCGCCCCCGCCGAAAAGGCCTTCTCGCCCTCGCCGGTGACGAGGAGCGTCCGAACCTCGTCGTCGGCCTCCAAGTGTTCGATCGCCGTCGACAGCTCCTCGAGGAGGTCGTCACTGATGGTGTTCATCCGGTGGGGTCGGTCGAGAACGATGTGGCCGACCATGTCGCCGGGGTGCTCGATGCGGATCGTCTCGAAGTCCGTCGCCTCCGCATCCGCGTCCGCCTCGGCCTCGTAGAAGCCGCCCGCTTCGGCCCGTTCCGTGAGGTACTCCGCGGGCGCGTACCGCTCGTGACCGGTCTCCTCGTAGGCCGCCGCGAGCGTCTCGCGGAGCGCCTCGAGGCCGTAGTCGTCGACCAGCTTGACGGGACCGTCGGGGAAGCCGGCCCCGAGCTTGACGGCCTCGTCGATCGACTCCGGCGGGGCGACGTCGCCGCCGATCAGCTTCGCGGCCTCGTTGGCCATCGTCGCGAGGAGCCGTTCCTTGACGAATTCCGACTGCTGGTCGGTCGGAATCTGGACGCCCTCGCCGTCTTCGTAGTCGTAGAACCCCTTGCCCGTCTTCTTGCCGAACTCCTCGTTTTCGACCTTCTCCGCCAGAAGCGGAGCCGGCTCGTAGGCCTCGCCCAGCACCTCGTGCATGTACTCGAGGACGTGATAGCTGACGTCGTTGCCGACCTGATCGCCGAGTTCGAAGCTGCCCATCGGGAGTCCCATGTCGTACTTCGTCGTCGAGTCGACCTCGGCGATGGTCGCCTCGTCGTTGCTGACGAGCCACGCGGCCTCGTTCATCAGGGGCACGAGGATGCGGTTGACGATGAAGCCGGGCGAGTCCTTGTGTACTCTCACCGGCGTCTTGCCGAGGTCCTCGGCGAGTTCTGCCGTCACCTCGAGGGTCTCCTCGGCGCTCTCGGCGCCCGAAATCACTTCAACGAGCTGCATCCGCACCGGCGGATTGAAGAAGTGCATCCCACAGAACTGCTCGGGCCGGTCGGTGAACTCGGCGAGATCCGTGATCGAGAGGCTCGAGGTGTTCGTCGCGAAGATCGCGCGATCGGGCGCGGCCTCCTCGAGTTCGGTGTAGACGTCCTTCTTGATCTCCATCTGTTCGGGGACCGCTTCGATGACGAAATCGGTGTCGGCGACGGCCTCCCCCATATCGACCAGCGGCGTCACCCGATCGAGGGCGGCGTCGGCCTCTTCTTCGGTGAGCTGATCGTTCTCGGCGAGCTTGCCCAGCGACCACTCGATCTGCTCGTAGCCGTTCTGGACGAACTCCTCTTTGATATCGCGCATGTTCACGTCGTAGCCCGCCATCGCGGCGACCTCCGCGATACCGTGGCCCATGTTGCCCGCACCCAGAACTGTGATGGTGTTGATATCCTCGAGTTCCATGGTCCAGAATCCCATTCGGACCCGTTTCAACGTTTCCCTCTCCTTTAGTAGAAACTATATTTCTGTTTACTCCCGGTTACAAAGCTCTTTATCACTCGGATAGTAACGATCGTCCATGGAATTCGGACTCAGTGACGAACAAGAGCAGATCCGCGACGAGGTCCGCCGGTTCGCTGAAAACGAGATCGTCCCCAACGCCGAGGAGTACGACACCGAAGAGAAGTTCCCCCACGATATCGTCGACGAGGCCGCCGAGATGGGCCTGGTCGGCTCCTCGATTCCCATCGAGTACGGCGGTGCCGGCTACTCGACGCTCGAGTCGGCCATCATCGCCGAGGAACTGTTCTCGCACGACCCCGGCATCGCGCTCTCGATCATGGCCTGTTCGTTCGGGACCGAGGCCATCCGCGAGTTCGGGACCGAAGACCAGAAGGAGCGCTACTTGGAGCCCGTCGCGCTGGGCGAGAAGATCTCCGGCGCTGCGATTTCGGAGCCGGACACCGGCTCGGACGTCTCCTCGGTGTCGACCCGCGCCGAGAAGGACGGCGACGAGTGGGTGATCAACGGCAACAAGATGTGGATCACCAACGGGACCGTCGGCGACTTCTTCGTCGTCCTCTGTAAGACCGACCCCGACGCCGACAGCCGCTACGGCGGCTTCAGCCAGATCATCGTCGAGTCCGACCGCGACGGCTTCAGTTCCGACAAGATCACCGGGAAGCTCGGCATCCGCGCCTCCGACACCGCCGAACTCATCCTCGACGACGTTCGCGTCCCCGAGGAGAACCTCGTCGGCGACCGAGACGCCGCCTTCCTCCAGCAGATGCAGTTCTTCGACGCCACCCGAACCGGCGTCGCCGCGCAGGGACTCGGGATCGCCAAGGGCGCGCTTGAGGCCGCGCTGGACTACGCACAGGACCGCGAGCAGTTCGGCCAGTCCATCTCGGAGTTCCAGGCCATCCAGCACAAGCTCTCGGAGATGGCCACCGAGACCGAGGCCGCGCGCAACCTGACCTACAAGGCCGCCTGGAACGTCGACCAGGGCAACGACATCACCAAACTCGCCTCGATGGCCAAGGAGTACGCCTCCCGCGTCGCCGTCGAGGTCTCCAACGAAGCCGTCCAGATCCACGGCGGTGCCGGCTACGTCAACGACTTCCCCGTCGAACGGTTCTACCGCGACTCGAAGATCACCCAGATCTACGAGGGCACCACCGAGATCCAGAAGAACGTGATCGCGCGGGAACTGCTCGAGGACTAGAACCGAACTTTTGCTCTGCGGGCCGGCGAAGCCGGCCCTCGGCAAAATCTCGAGAGAGCTTTGCTCTCTCGGACCTCGCGGGAGCTTCGCTCCCGCTTAGCTTCGATGAAAAGCACTCCTCCCTCCCCTACGGGTCGGTTGTCGGCCCGCTCGCTCACTGGCTCACGGCTACGCCGTTCGCCTGTCCGCGGCGCTTCGCGCCGCACACCCGTTCGCTCGCGGTCGTAATCAGACAGCGGCCTGCCCTCCCCTGGAGAGCGCGGCTCTCGCAGTCGCTCGAGCCGCGCTCTCGGCCATCAGCTTCCCCTGATCCGTCGGGTCAAACGACCGCGAGCGCCAGCGACAGCGCGACGAAGGCCACGTGCGCTGAAATGTATACGGCCTCGAGACTCTGTCGCCAGAACAGCTACCAGAAGACGAGGCCATCGATCGCGTTGCCGGCGGCCCAGATATCGAGGACTGCACGAGGACCGCGACCACGGGAAGAGGTCGGAACCGTCTCGGGGACATTCAAAGTCACAATATGGCACTAGGAACGTTTCTACCGCCAGTTCTGCATCGTTCGGGGTGGGA